>CAINDV010000347.1 GCA_903847485.1 uncultured Verrucomicrobiota bacterium | reverse complement strand
TAAGGCGAAAGCCACCGGGGTTTATTACCGCCTGATGATCGAGCACGTGAAGAAGGTGCTGGCCGATCCAAAGCGGGTCTGTCCGGACTACGATGCCGCGCAGGGCTACGAACTCGGGGGCGTTGTCTGGCTCCAGGGTTTCAACGACATGGTGGATGGCCACGTGTATCCGAACCATAACAAGCCGGACCGTTTCGACCTTTACTCGGAATTGCTCGCACACTTCATCCGTGACGTGCGCAAGGATCTGGCCACCCCCAACCTGCCATTCGTGATCGGCGTGATGGGGGTTGGCGGGCTCAAGGACGAGTCCGTGGATATGGTGGCTTTCCGGCGGGCGATGGCGGCGCCCGCTGCCCTGCCCGAGTTCAAGGGCAATGTCGTTGCTGTGCAAACCGCGCCGTTCTGGTCGGAGGAACTGGCAGCCATTGACAAGAAGCACGAGAAGGTCCGCGAGATGCGCCACTTTCTCGATTCCAAGCACAAGGACCATGCCAACGCGGACGGAAAGATGACGGAGGAGCAAAAGCGGGAGTTTGTTAAGAAGTACGAGGCTGACCTCATCACACCCGCCGAAGCCTCGCTCTGGGAACGCGGCGCCTCCAACGCCGGCTACCACTACCTCGGCTGCGCGAAGACCTTCGCACTGATGGGCAAAGCCTTCGCCGAGGAGATGGCGAATCTGCAGACGACCCGCGACAGGAAAAATAATGAAACATCTCAAGACACGCTCTAGGAGGAAAGGGGATTGCCGCGTGAATCCCGGAGCAGATTTGGCGGGGCTTCACAGACCGTTCAGGCATGGGGAACGCAGTGCGATTCGGAACGATTTGGGGCCTCTGATGGCGATGAAACGGTGTGGCGTGGTTTTCTGTGTGCTGGTGGTGCTGCAAAGCATCGCGTGGGGCGCACAGGAACCCCCGGTTGGAGGCAAGCCCGTGATGGCCAAACAGGAACTCAATCAAGTCACGCTCGCCAATGGAATTGTCACGCTGAAAGTGGATGCCGGAAAACGCAGCATCACCGTCACCGATGCGGCAAGCGGTGCGGTGATGGTGGACGATGCCTGGGTGGCGGCGGATGGCTGGGGCGGGGAATTGGCCAAGACCGCCAAGAAGGACGACCTCAAGAATTGGACGACCACGCTGACGGTGGAGCCGTTGAAGGATGCTTTCGGCAAAGGCCAGCGTGCGGTGCTGGCGATGACCGAGCCGAAGCGGGCGGCATTGCCGATGTATCTGTTCAGTTACTCGCTCTACGAAAACACCGGTGCGGTATTTATGGGATTCGGCCTGCGCAACCAGACGGACCGCGAGGTGCGCTTGATGAGCGCAGCGCCGATGAGCGGGGCAGAGCTGATGCCCGGAACCACGCTTGAGAATTTGCTGACGCTAAACGGGGCGGCGGGGGCGGAGGCGACGAAGGTCCGGGGCGGGCCGGAGCGGACTTCGCCCAACAGCCTGATGCTGACCTGCACCGCGCAGGGCGGGCGGCGCTCGGTGGTCTGGGGCGGGCTGTGCTACGGGGACTTCGGCAAATACGCGGCCATCAACAGAAGCGGGCTTGGGTTCAGCGCGCAGGATCCGGTGGGGCGGTTGGTGGATGCCGGGAAGACGTATTGGGCGGAGGACACGTTCTACCTGGATGTCACGACCACAGACCCTTTCGAGGCCTTGGAGAAATACGGGCGGGCGATGCGGCTCGCCAATCATGCCCAACCGAACGTGTATGACTTCCCAGTGCTCTGCGGCTGGGGCGTGGGTGCGCTCAGTGGGCTGCCGGGTGTGAACAACTCCATGAAACTGGTGGGGGAGTTGGAGGCCGCACAGACGGCGGGCGTGACCAAGTACACCAAGGTGGCCATCCGGCTGGAGCCGGATTCGTATTGCTACAAGGATGGCAACACGGAGCAAGGCTGGTGGGACGATGCGCACTGGTCCCAGTTCGGGCATCTTGTGCCGCCCTACGAAACCTTCGCCAAGTGGTGCAAAGCAATCAATGAGCGCGACGGGATTCCGTACACGTATTTCCAGGTTGGGTTGCCGTCGGACGATTATGCGCGGGCATTTCCCGGGCACATGCTCTTCAACGACATCAGCCGACTCCATGTCAAGCATTCACATCATCAGCCGCTGGTGAGTTACGATTACACCGACCCAGAGTTTCAGGCGCACATGCGGAATGTCTGGAGCCGGCTGCGCAAGGATGGAATGCGCGGGATCAAGTTCGATTACCCGGAAACCGGCTGGCGGCCGGAGGGCGGGTTTGAGGACCGCCATGCCACCACGGCCTCCGCTTACCGCGAATCGTTCCGGCTCTGCCGCGAAGGACTGGGGCCTGATGCGCTGATAGACGAGCGGAATCTTGGCGAGTCCGGGCGGCCGTGTCTGGATCTGACTGCGGGTTTGGTGGACACTCAGCGCAATTGGAGCGATTCAAACCAGTTCGTGCCGGCCATGGTCACGATCGGTGGGTTGCGCTGGTACAAGAATCGCACCGTGTTCAATTACTACCCCGACAGCAAGAAGGTGCATGGCTGCTCGAAGGAGATCCGCCGGTCTATGCTGACGATGGTGTATCTGACCAGCGGGCGCATTGACCTGGCCACGTCGTTCACGCTATTCACGCCGGAGATCGTCCACGATTTCACGCGCATTTACCCCGCGTATCGCGAGCCGTTCACGGCCCGGCCGCTGGACGCCTTCACCGGGGTGGCAGACCCCCAGGTGTATGACTTGGAATTGACGCCCGAGTGGCATCAAGTGGCGCTGTTCAACACCGGCAACAAGAGCGACAAGGTGGCGGTGCCCTTGAGCGGCGACCGGGTGATGACGGGCGCGATTGGGTTGGACGCGGCTGCGGTTTATTACGTTTACGATTTCTGGAACGATTCGCTGGTGGGGAAGTTTCCCGGGACGGCAACAGTGGAGAAGACGCTGGAGCCTTCCGCCTGCGCGATGCTTTCGGTCCGGAAAGCACTGCCGCATCCGCAAGTCCTGTCCACCAGCCGCCACGTCTTGCAGGGCTGGGTGGATCTGTCGAACGTGCAATGGGATGCTGCGACCAGACAACTCACCGGCACCGCCAAGGTGATTGGCGGCGAGCCGTTCCGGATCGTGCTGGCCGGCAACGGATTCAAACCTGCTCGCGCCAACACGGCGACCGGCCAGGCGCATCTGGACACCCACCCAAGCGGCGCCGAGTACGCGACGCTGGTGCTGGAGAACGCCACCACGAGCGACGCGGCTTGGAGCGTGAAGTTCGATGAATAGACTCGTGCAGATTCAGCCCCTTGAAGGTAAGAAAGGAAAGTCATGAACAAAATGAAACACACACTCCGCTACGTTGTCGCATTGCTGCTGGCATTCCTGGCCGCGGTGGCTGCGGGCGCCGCGGAGCAGAAGGCCATGCCAAAGGAGGACGTGGTCGAAGTCCCTGCGATCAGCTCGGGCCTCTGCGTTGCCAACGTCTTTCAATCAAACATGGTCCTCCAGCGCGAAAAACCGCTGAACATCTGGGGCTGGGCCGACCCCGGCGAGGAGGTAACCGTCTCGTTCGCCGGCCAGCAAGCCCAGGGCAAGGCCGCCGCCGACCGGTCCTGGCAGGTGACGCTCCAGCCGGTTCCCGCCCGCAACACCCTGCAGACGCTGACGGTCAAGGGAAAGAGCGCCACACTGGAGCTGACGAACATCCTCGTCGGCGATGTCTGGATTCTGGGTGGGCAGAGCAACATGGAATTTCCCATCAGCAACGTGGACGACGGGGAGATGGAAATCGTCTCGGCCAACTTCCCGCAAATCCGGCTCCTGACCACACCGGTAGGAAAGGGCTTCAATTCGGTCCACAGCTTCGAGCGTCTCCACGAGTGGAGCGATTGGTCCAAGCGGCATTTCCGCAAGGGCGACTGGGATGTCTGTTCTCCCGAAACGGTCCGAGAATTCACCGCGATCGGCTACATCTTCGGGCGGCGGTTAAGCATGGCCACCGGCGTGCCCATCGGACTCATTGACACCTCCATTGGCGGCACCACCGTTGAAGCCTGGACGCCCGAAGACGTGCTTCGCAAGATTGAAGGCGCCGAAACAAAGGCCATGCTCAAGGAGTGGGAGGACAAGATTGCCGCCTTCGATCCGCAAGCTGACCTGAAGAAACGCATCGAGAACTACAACGCCGGCAAGGGAAAAGACAAGGCGAAGGCAGCTCCGCCGACCGACCTGCGGCCCGGCCCAGCCGGTGACAAGAACCGCCCGGGCTGTCGCTATGCTAGCGTGATCCTGCCCCTCCGCGGCCTGGCCGTGGCGGGAGCCGTGTTCCATCAGGGCTTCAACAACTGCTTCAACGGCTCCGCCGGCGCACGGATGTACTACCAGGTGTTCGGGAAGATGATCGCCGCCTGGCGAACGAACTTCGATGACCCGCAGCTCCCGTTTTGCATCATCTCGCTCTGCACCGCTGGCGAGCCGCAGACGGCGGAGAACTTTCTCGCGCCGATGTATGATGCGGGGGCTTACATTCGCGAGGCGCAATACAGGACATTCCTGGACCTGCGCCGCGCCGGAGACAGGAACGTCGGCTTCGCAAGCAGCTCCGATCTCCGCAAATCCTGGTATCATCCGCAGATCAAAATCCCCGCCGGCGAGCGCGCCGCCAAGTGGGCGCTGGTTACGCGCTATGGGCTGCTCAAGGGCCGGGACGCCGAGGATTACTGGCTCCCGCCCACGGTCGAAAAGGTCGAGGCCGCTGGCGGCTCGATCCGGTTGACGATGAGCACGGAAGTCAAAACCCGCGACGACAGCGACGGCAAGATGCTCGGCTTTGCCATCGCCGGCGAGGACCGCCGCTTCTACCCGGCCGATGCGAACTGGTTCACCGACGGAGCGAAGAACGACCGCAACCGGGTTGAGTATGAGAAGAATATTCTGGTACTCACGAACAGGTTCGTTCCCGCGCCCGTTCATTACCGATATGCCTGGGCGAGAAACCCGATGGGCAACGTGGTCAACAACCACGGGGTCGCCCTCGCCGGCCAGCGAAGTGACGACTGGATTCTCGAGGAGACTCCCGTGAAGATTGCGACGCCGAAGGACATTCCCGAGGACGCGGTCAGGAGGCAGGTCGCCAACCAGCTTCGCAAGGAACTGGAGCGGGATGATCTAGCCCGGCGCGTGAAGGAGGCCGAAGCGACCATCGCCGAGCTGAAACCCGCTCTCGAGAAGGCCCAAGCCGTCGGAAAGAAGAAGAGCGCAGCCGATGCCGGCAAAGGCCCGGCCGGGGCTCAGCAATGACCGTGCAGCGGGAACCATTCGCATGAAGCCCCTTGGCGAAACCATGAAGCGGCGCGCTTTTTTCAAGGTCGCCGGAACTGCTGCGGTGGCCGGCGGGGCGTTCGCCGGTCTTCTTGATGATTGGACCAATGCCGCAGAACCGACAGCCGTGGATGTCCGCAACCTCTTCGAATCGGACAACCCGGAGGTTCTCGCGCTGGCGCAGCGTGTCTTTGACAAGTGCATTCTGGAAAAACTCCGTCCGCCGGTCGAACCCATGCTGCATACTTGGGTCCAACCGGGCGGGCCGTACTACAACGGCCAGTGGATTTGGGACACGATGCTCGTGGTTGATCCGTTGAGCATCCTCTCTGGCCAGCAGCAGGTCATCCGTGACATTTTCCAGAACTACTGGGATTTCCAGGACCGGTGGAACAAGAAGATACCGGACTATGCCCGGGACATGATCACCGTCGCGATCAAGACCGCGCCACAGGAGGAACGGCAGTTCTCGCAGATTCCCATCCTGGCCTGGGGCGTGGAACGGGTCTATCAGCGCAACGGTGACCAGGAACTGCTCAAGCAATGCCTCGGCCGGCTCGAAAGGTTCCACGACTGGTACTGGCGCGAGCGCGACCTCCTTGGCAACGGGTTGATCACCCTCGGTGCCTACACGGGCAAGTTGCAGCACGCGAAGTGGGAGACCTTCGATTACGAATGCAACATGGACGGTATGACCATGACCGTTCACCCCAAGCGCAAAGGCCCCAACGAAGGCGCGTGGTATGCCGACATCTGCGTCCCCGGCAACACTGCCTATCTGATCCTGGGCGAACGCAGCCTCGCGCGGCTGGCAGACATCGCGGGCGACAAGGAGATGGCGGCAAGACGCACCTTGCGGATCGAAAAGGGCGTCAAGGGAATGCGCGACCACATGTGGGACAAAGCGGCGGGCACGTTCCTCTCCGTCAAACGCGACACACTCGAAAAGATTCCCGTAGCCACCATCGGGAGTTGGATTCCGTTGGCGGCAAGGGTTCCCACTGAAGCAATGGCCCGGCGCATGGCGCAGGTGCTGGCCTCGCCCGCATGGATGACACCGCTTCCCGTTCCGACCGTGGATCGCACCGACAAGCGCTGGAAATCCGACGCCTTCTGGCGCGGAGATGTGTGGCCGCCGACCAACTACCAGATCGCCTCCGGCCTGGCCGCCTATGGCCACAAGGACCTCGCCGCCGACATCTGTGACAAGACCATCGCCAACGCGATCAAGAACGGCATCAGCGAACACTACGATTCAGTCACAGGCAAAGCATTGGGCGTCCCGGACTACTGCATGAGCAGCACGCTGGTCACCATGATGCTGGACGGGTTGGCCAAAGACTACAGACTGAAACTCCGTCGTGACAGCCGGGAAGGCCAAAAGAGATGATAGAGAATCGCATCAGTCTACCCGGTAAAAACCTCTACACGCCTGCAGCCCTCGGATTACCACACCCGAACTGCAGTTCATCGCGGCCTGCGGCCTCAGACACTTCTGGCGATACGATTAATACGGCGAGCTGTCAAACGATGTCCTCCACCGCCCGGCCATCGTGATCGACACCCCGCAGTGATCAAACAACTCACAGCAACCACCATGACTGACAGATCACTCACCCCAGAGAATGCCATTTCGCGGCGTCATTTCCTGTTCTCCGCCTCCCTGGCGGCGACCGCGCTGGGCTTGAAACCACTGACGGGCATGGCGGCGCCGGCGCAGGTAGACCCTGCCCGGGGGGACGCTTCGGGGAAACTGTGCTTGTGGTATGATCGGCCGTCGCAAGCGTGGATGACGGAAGCGCTGCCGATCGGCAATGGCCCCATGGGGGCAATGCTCTTTGGCGGCACCGAAGTCGAGCGGGTCCAGTTCAATGAGATCAGTCTCTGGTCCGGAACCCGCATGGCCGTCGAGGGTCTCGATGATGAGGGCCAGGACCTGGGTGCCTATCAGGCGTTCGGCGACATCCTCATCCATCTCGGCCATGACCTCTCCAAGGTGACCCATTACCGGCGGGAGCTCGACATTGATCGCGCCGTTCATCAGGTGACATACGAATACAACGGCGTGCGCTATCAACGCACCGCCTTCGCCAGCCACCCCGACGGAGTCATTGTGATCCACCTGACGGCGAACAAGCCCGCCGCCTGCACCGGCCGCATTCAGCTTGCGGACATGCACCAGGCCCGGATTGCCGCCGATGGCAACAAGCTCAGCTCGGTGGGCAAACTGAAGAACGGTTTTGAATATGAAGCCCAGTTGCTCGTGCTGAAGAAGAACGGCCTCATCGCGGTTAAGAATGACGAGGCATTCGCCAAGAACCCATGGAACATTGCTGTGCCCGCAACCAGTCTGGCCTTCGAGCAATGCGACAGCGTGACCCTGATCCTCGGGGCCGGAACGAACTTTCTCCAGGACCACACCAAACAGTGGCTGGGCGCGCATCCCCACGCCGCCGTCACGAAGCGCGTGGATTCCGCCGCCCGGCAGAGCGTGGCGAAGCTGCTGGCACGGCATGAAAAAGACTATCAGTCCCTCTTCCGCCGGTTTTCCCTCGACGTCGGAGCCACCGCCCCGGACTTGCTGGCCAAGACCACTTTGGCGCGGCTGGAGGCCTATGCAAAAAGCACGACGACCGATCCGAATCTCGAAGCCTTGTTCTGCCAGTTTGGCCGCTATCTGCTGATCAGTTGCTCGCGCCCAGGTTCACTACCTGCGAACCTCCAAGGCGTGTGGAACGACAGTAACGAGCCCGCCTGGGCCGGCGACTACCACTCGAACATCAACGTCGAAATGAACTACTGGCCGGCCGAACCGGCCAACCTCGCGGAATGCCACCGTCCGTTTATCGACTACGTCACGAGCATCCGCGAGGTCAGCGCAAAGAACACGCGGAGGAAATACGGCAAGGTCCGGGGCTGGACCGTCCAGACGATGAACAACGCCTGCGGCGTTTCGTATTGGAAGTGGAACCCGCCCGGCAGCGCGTGGTATGCGCAGCATCTGTGGGAGCATTTCGCCTTCGGTCGCGACCAGGCCTATCTCCGCAAGACCGCTTATCCCGTGCTCAAAGAAGTCTGCCAGTTCTGGGACGACCACCTGAAACGGCGGCCGGCCGGCACGCTCGTCACCCCCGACGGCTGGTCCCCCGAGCACGGCCCCGCTGAGGAGGGCGTGACTTACGACCAGGAGATCATTTTCGACTTGTTTAGCAACACGATCGAGGCCGCTGATGCGCTAGGCGATGACAAGGAATTCCGCGATCGCATCGCCGGCCTGCGGGACAATCTGCTCAAGCCGAAGATCGGGCGTTGGGGCCAGTTGCAGGAGTGGGAAGCCGACAAGGACAATCCCAAGGATGATCATCGCCACGTCTCCCATCTATTCGCCCTGTATCCCGGCCGCCAGATCACTCGGGCGACCACACCTGAGCTGGCCGAGGCCGCCCGCGTCTCCTTGCAGGCCCGCGGTGATAAGAGCACCGGCTGGAGCCGCGCCTGGAAGATCAATTTCTGGGCCAGGCTTTGGGATGGCGATCACGCCTACACCATGCTGCGGAGCCTGCTGAACGTGGTCCGCGAAACGAAAACCATCTACGGCGAGAGCGGCGCCGGGGTCTATCCGAACCTGTTCGACTCCCATCCGCCGTTCCAGATTGACGGCAATTTCGGCGCGACGGCCGGCTACTGCGAGATGCTCGTGCAAAGCCACACAGGCCGGATCCATCTGCTGCCCGCGCTGCCCAAGGCGTGGCCGACCGGGAAGGTCACCGGCCTTTGCGCGCGGGGCGGATTCGAGGTGGAGATGAGCTGGGAGGACGGCCGCCTGACCAACGCCGTGATTCATTCCAAGTCTGGCCTCCCCTGCCGGGTCGTTTACGGTGACCAGAGCTGGGAATTCAACACCAAAGCCGGGAAGTCCTATCCCATCACGCTAAAACCTGAAAACAAACCAGAGAGAACAAAAGCCAAGTTATGAATAACGCAAAAGTACTCGGAGTAATCGGTCTGGTGGCAGCATCGCTC
>CAINDV010000346.1 GCA_903847485.1 uncultured Verrucomicrobiota bacterium | reverse complement strand
CGCCGTCTCGTCAGAGGGACAGGCGCAGGCAGCGGAAGTTGGCGGCGCTCTGCCGAGACGCCGCTACGCCGAAGCCACGGGGTGCGGGCGGAAGGACGGACCAGCGCTTCAGCCTTTAGCCTTCAGCCTTTGCTCCGCGACCCGCTGAACCAGGAGCGCCGATTCATTCCCCGGCGGCTCGGCGACGCCTCTCGAAGATGTTTTGAAACTTGTCGCCGGCCACGCATTCAAAGACAATCCCCGCTATGAAGATCGGTTGGATTTACAAAGACGGCGAAGTGATCGAACTCCCGTCCCTCACGGCAGTCATCCAAAAGGATGAAGGCTGGTACGTCTCCACCTGTCCCGAACTGGGCGTTGCCAGCCAGGGCAAGACCCGCAAGGAAGCGTACGCCATGCTGGCGGAGGCGGTGGAGCTTTGGCTGGAAGCCGCCAGTGCAAAAGAGATCATGCGCCAGATGAAACGGGGCGGCAGCGTCCAGCCCCTGCAACTGGCCCATGCCTAAACTGCGGCCACTCTCCGCCATCAAGTTCCGAAAATGAGCACCGAATCCTTCCCCTACGACGTCTTCCTCAGCCACAGCGCGAAGGACAAGGCGGTGGTGCGCCCGCTGGCGGAGCGGTTGCGGCAGGACGGGCGGCAAGGAAAGGTAGAAGGCAGAATGCAGAAGGCAGAAATTCTTCATTCTGCATTCTTCATTCATCCTTTCCTTTGCGCGTTCGGGTCGGACTGGGCGCAATTGGAGGCCGGCACGTTCCGGTTTCGCGACCCGCTGAACCAGGAGCGCCGCTTCATTCCCCCTGCGGCTCGACGACGCCCCCAGCAAGGGCTTCCCTGGCGCAATTTCTTTCGTTCCTCTCCTTGACCTCTCCGGTAAGCCGGGTAAGAATTCGACCATGAATAGCGCGACAATCTCGACGAAAGGCCAGTTGGTCATCCCCAATCGCATTCGGAGAGCTTTGCATCTCCAGGCGGGCGACAGGGTTTCGTTCTCGCTGGAGGGCGATCGGTTGTCCCTTCAGCGTGAGCAACCCAAGCGTGCCCGGCTCGTTCGCGGCAAGTTTGGCCGGCCCGTCCTGGTCGCGCCGCCGGGAGCGCCGCCCATGACGCCGGATAGGGTCAAGGCCATCCTCAACGAACTCCCGTGAGCCACCTGCTGGACGTCAACCCCCTGCTGGCTTGCGCGTGGTCAGGCCACGCCGAACACGTCCGCGCCAATCGGTGGTTGAACTCGGTGGCGGAATTCTCCACGGCTCCGGTTACGCAAATGGGCTTCCTGCGAGTGAGCATGAGCGTGGCCTACGGCGCCTCCTTTGGCGACGCCCAGACCGCTCTTCGGGCCATCCTGCAACTCAAGTCGCACCGTTTCCTGACCGACGCCGTGCTGGCGGATTCGCTGCCTGCGCTCTCCAGCGGCAAAGACGTGACCGACGCTCATCTGGTGCGATTGGCGGACAGCCAGGGCCTCAAACTGGCGACCTTGGACGGAGGCCTGTGCAAGAAGCCGTGGGCCGCCGGCATTGCTGAAAACCCGCTTTGACCTGTGACCATGCCCGCCGAATTCCAATACGACGTCTTCCTCAGCCACAGCGCGAAGGACAAGGCAGTGGTGCGGCCGCATCCGAAGGCTGAAGGCAGAAGTATGAAGGATGAATCGAACGCCCTTCGTTCCGTCTTCGCCAGCGATCGGCTATATCCCTGCGTCTCGGCACTTCATCATTCTGCATTCATCCTTCATCCTTTCCCTTGCGCCTCGCTGAACCAAGAGCGCGGCTTCATTCCCCTGCGGCTCGACGACGCCCCCATCAAAGGTTCCCTGGCGCAATTCCTTTACATCAACTGGCGACCAATTCTTGCGGGATCCTCAGTGTCCCATTCCATGTCCGAGTGAAAGACCCAAACGATGAATACTCAGAAAAGAACTCTTGCGGTGGTGCTGGTGCTGCTTGCCGGTGCGTGTGCCGAAGCGCAAACAGTAAGCGCTCCCCGATCTGACGATGGACCTGTGCCCGCTTTTGACCGTCCCATCCGTGTCGAGGGTGAATTGCTCGTCAAGTTTCGAGGCGGGCCAAAAGGCGCGGCAGCTCGCGACAGCAGAGCCAAGCTCGGTCACAAGGTGAAGCGCGACTTCGAGCACATCGGCTGGCAGCATATTCAATTGCTATCCGGTCTGAGCGTGGACGACGCATTGAAGCGTTACATGCAAGAGCCGGATGTCTTGGCTGCGGAACCCAATTGCATCACAACGAATGTTTGCGGCTCGATTCCGAACGACCCTATGTTCCCGCTCCAGTGGGGCTTGGCGGTAACCCGCACGCCAGAAGCTTGGGACATCGCAACAGGAAGCTCCAACGTGGTGGTTGCGATCATAGACAGCGGGATCAACTACCTCCATGAAGACTTGGCAGCAAACATGTGGCACAACCCTGGTGAGATTCCAGGAAACGGCATAGACGACGACGGGAATGGATATGTGGACGACGAATTCGGCGCAAACATGGTTGATGGGAATGGAAACCCCATGGACATGGGAATCGGTGTCTATCACGGATCAGGCATTGCCGGGATCATTGGAGGCGTTGCCGACAATGGAATTGGTGTTGCTGGCATGAACTGGCAGGTTCGGCTCATGGGGGTGCGTGTTCTCACCCAACAGAACTCGTCGTCCCTGTCTTACAAGTTGGCCGCGCAGAACTACGTGCTGGCTCAGAAGCAACGTGGCGTGAATGTCCGGGCTGTCAACATGAGCTATGGTCAAGGCACCGTGAATAGTGGATACGGATACTCGCAAGCCGAAAAGGACGGCATAGATGCTCTGGGCGCAGCAGGCATCATCGTCGTGGCCATAGCGCACAATTTTTATCAGGACATTGAGGCGTCGCCAATCTACCCCGCATCATACGAATCGCCGAACATCATTGCGGTGGCGGCTTCCACGCCGCAGGATCGCATGGCTGACTTCTCTGACTGGGGACGAGTCCATGTGGATTTAGCGGCGCCGGGCGCTGGCACCACGAACATCATGTTGGTTTCTGGTCCCGGCTCACGAGACTACACAAGTTTCTGGGGAGGTACTTCAGCGTCTGCTCCGCACGTTGTTGGTGCTGTCGCCTTGCTTGCTGGCGCATATCCCGAAGCAACCGTGGCCCAAATCAAATCCGCGATTCTTGAAACTGTGGATGTGATTGAGCCTTTGCAGGGGATGATGGTCACAAGCGGTCGGCTCAATGTCGCCCGTGCGCTACTTCACCTCAGCACCAATCGGCCACCGGTCTTCATCGTGCCGCCTCAAGGCAGGTCGGTGTTCCCCGGCCTAACCACCAGCCTCTCGACCAGCGTGGGAGGCACCGTGCCCCTCGCGTACCAGTGGTTTCAAGGCAGCAACACGATTGACGGTGCGACCAACGCTCTCTTGACCCTCACCAACGTCCTGTCGAGCCAAGCCGGGCTGTGGGTCCAAGTCAGCAACGCCTTCGGCGCGATAACCAGTGCTCCGGTCCAAGTGTTTGCCGATCCAACGTCGCCTGCCATAATTTATTGGGGCGCGTGTGCTTGGGGGGAATGCGACATTCCGCCAGACCTTACGAACTTCGTGTCCCTTGCAGGTGGCCGGGTGCATAGCTTGGCACTCCTCCGAGACGGAACCGTAAGGGCGTGGGGCGGTGACAAGGGCGGGCAATCCACTATGCCGCCGGGCTTGGGGAACGTGCGGCAAATTAGCGCTGGTGCCTACTTCAGCATCGCGCTTCACAGCAACGGGACGGTGACGGCTTGGGGACGCAATTCGGAAGGCCAAGTAACTGGCGCGGCAAGCCAGACCGAGATCGCTTCTATTTCCGCAGGGCAATTCCACTGTCTGGCGGTGAGGAGCAATGGCACAGTCGCGGCATGGGGCTGGAACTCGAAAGGTCAATGCAACGTGCCTTCCGGATTGGTTGGCGTGGCAGTAGTGAAGGGCGGGTATGAGTACAGCCTGGCATTGCTTTCAGATGGAACTGTCGTGGCGTGGGGCGACAATGCTTACGGTCAGTGCAATGTCCCGTCAGGACTGAGTGACGTCACCGCCGTCGTGGCGGGGGCTTACGCGTCCATGGCAATGAAGCATGACGGAACTGTCGTTGTTTGGGGGAACAACACGTATGGTCAGTTAGACCTGCCACCGGGGCTGACGAACGTTGTGGCCGTGGACGGCTACAGCCACTTCTTGTGCTTGAAGCGCGATGGGACAGTCGTCTCATGGGGTGCGGGCATAACGAACAGACTCACTGGTGGTGATTGGGGCCAAGCCATCGTGCCGCCCGGGCTGAGCAACGTCGTTGCCGTCGCATCGAACGGCCGTCACAGCCTCGCCGTCCTGGCGATCCCAGCGCCACCCAGGCTTCTGGCCCAGTTGCAAGGCACGAACATGGTTTTGTCCTGGCCCGAAAGTGCCGCTGGCTGGCAGTTGCTTTCGGCCACAAGCCTTGCACCGCTTGCTGTTTGGCAGCCGTGGGCGACAGCGCTGAGAACCAATAACGGCTCCGTTTCCACGCCTGTTCCTGTCGGCGAGGCAAGCCGGTTCTTCCGCCTTCGCAGCCCGTGATTTTGCAGACGAGGAACTGCGCGCGGTGCTGACGCTGCTGGCCGGTCCGGGCGTGGTGTGGGAGCTGGCGTTCGGCAGTTGGGTGCTGCTCCAGCCGGAACGCATCAACGCCGACGCGCAGGCCGTCGAGACAAGTAGCAGCCGACGTGAGGAGGCTCCATCTGAAAACGCAAACCGCGGAACTCAGCACACGGAACTTGATTTGAGCCTCGTTACCTCGGCTGCTACCCGGAGGCTGTGATCCGGACGTTGCAGGCGGACGAGCATCAGCGCGGCTGCCTGATGGAGGAGTGGATCTTGAAAGGCGACTTGGCGTATGAATCCTCGATGCCGCGGCTGGCCGGCGACGAGGAACGGTTTGTCCTGCTGGCGATGCATCAGACGCTGGTGGAGCGCGACCTCCCCAGCCCGGCAGGGCGAAAGACAATAGCCCAGCGATTTATCGCTGGGCTTCCGGGGGCAAAGGGGACAAGTCCCGTCAGGGACGAAAGAGCTTGGAGGCGGGCTTGGTCAACGATCTCTTTCGCCCCTGACGGGGCTTGGGAGATTCGATAACCGTTGCCCCAGCGATGAATCGCTGGGCTATTGTCGGTCATCCCTGACGGGACTACACAGGCGGGCCGGTCCCGGCGTGGTGTGGGAGCTGGCGTTCGGCAGTTGGGTGCTGCTCCAGCCGGAGCGCATCAACGCCTACGCGCAGGCCGTGATCCGGACGTTGCAGGCGGACGAGCATCAGCGCGCCTGCCTGATGGAGGAGCGGGTCCTGAAGGGCGACTGGCGTATGAATCCTCGATGCCGCGGCTCGGCGGCGACGAGGAACGGTTCGTCCTGCTGGCCATGCACCAGACGCTGGTGGAGTGCGGGTTCCCCAGCCCGTCAGGGCGAAAGACAATAGCCCAGCGATTCATCGCTGGGGTGCCTGGGGAAGAGGGGACAAGTCCCGTCAGGGACGAAAGAACCCCTTGGGTTTTGCCGGACGATCTCTTTCGCCCCTGACGGGGCTTGGACGCATGTGAGAATTGGCTACCCACCGTTGAAACGGTGGGCTATTTTCGGGCGTTCCTGACGGGACGCGATTCAGTCGTCCATCACGGAACTCGAAGTACAACGAAGCAGAAGACTATGCACTCTTTCGTTAGTTGCCTGATGCATTGTGTCTGGGCCACCAAAGAACGCCGTCCTCTCATCAAGCCGGATTTGCAGCAGCGCCTCTGGCCTTACCTCGGCGGCATCGCGCGTGAGAACAAGATGAAGGCGTTGGTTGTGGGCGGTGTGGAAGATCACGTTCACGTTCTTCTTTCCGTTCCGTCCACGCTCACCGTCGCGAAAGCCGTCCAGCTTCTCAAAGGCAATTCCTCCAAATGGATTCACGACACGTTCAAAGAGCATTGGGGCTTCGAGTGGCAGGAAGGCTACGGGGCCTTTAGCATCGGCATTTCCGGTGTTGAGGATACGACGAAATACATTCAAAGCCAGGCGGAGCATCATCGAAAGATGACGTTCAAGGAGGAACTGGAGGTCTTCCTTAAGAAGCACGGGATGGAATACGTGGAGCAGGACTTGGACTGAGTTCTTTCGCCCCTGCGGGGCTTGGGAGATTTGGTTTCGGTTGACCCAGCGATGAATCGCTGGGCTATTGTCGACCGTCCCTGACGGGACTTTGGGAGGCGCTGGTGGGTGAGGTCATCTCCACCGTGGCGCTCGCGGACCAGATCAGCCGGGAGTTCAATGTCAGCGGTCACGGCATCGACGTGGAGATCGAGTTCACCGACGACGCGCACGAGGCCACCGGCGCGAAGCTCTACCTGCAACTCAAGTCGGGCGATTCCTACCTGCGCAAGCGCAAGGGCGACGGCGCGGAAATCTTCACGATCAAGGACGAGCGGCACGCCCGTTACTGGATGGCGCAGGCGTTCCCAGTGCTATTGGTGGTCCGGAATTCCGAGGGTGAAGTCCGCTGGATGGAAGTGCGCGACTGGCTGAAGCGCGCGAGTGACAACGGCAGGAAGCCGGTGAAGCAAATCGTCTTCGAGGGCGAGCGGTTCGACGTGATGAGCGTGCGGCGGTGGCGGGAGCGGGTGTTGGGCGGCGGAAGCGGGCGGACTGGATGAGCAGGATTGGGAAGATGGCGGGCCAAGGTGAAGGCCAGCTTGGATGCGCGGGGGCGGCCCGGTTTTTTCTTGGGGCGTGCCCTGGGGCGTGCGCATCGGCCCGGCTTTGACCTGAGCCGGGAGCGGTGCGCCTGACCGTTGGTTTGACGCGGGCGGCCTTGGGAAATGCGTTGATGGGCCGCGTGTCATCATCCGAAAGTGAGGCTCTGAATCCACACCACCACTTGCACAGCAGTCGGCCTTGCCTATCTTCCCGGCCAATGCCGGTCGTTTCGCGGAGTGGGTCCAGCCACTCCCGGCGGTAGAAGCTTGAAGTTAGAAGTCCGATGGCGGTGGGCAGATGGCAGAAGTCCCGGCTTCTCGCTGCTAGCTGCTAGCTTTGAGAAAACCCGGCTCATCCCGCCGAACCCGGATTGGTCCGACGTGGCGGGGCTTAACAAGCCGGCGGGTGTCGGTGGCTTTCTGTTGGAGCCGTGGCCACGCTCGGTGATGGATACAGTGAACTGCGAGTTGTGAATTTGTCGAACTAGGCTTGAACGATGTCCGCCATGTTTCCCAAGTGGACGAACCGTCTGCCGCTCTACGTCATCGTGGGCGGTGCCCTTGTGGCTGGCGGCGTGACGGCGGGGTGCTGGTATTACCTCACTCCGAAATACACCCGGGTCGGCTACCAACCGGTCCAGCCGGTGGCCTTTTCCCATGCCACCCACGGGCAGCTCGGCATGGACTGCCGTTACTGCCACAATGGCGTGGAGAAAAGCTGGTTCTCCAACATCCCCGCCGCCAACACCTGCATGAACTGTCACAATCAGGTGCTCAAGGACGATCCCAGGCTGGCGCTGGTCCGCGAGAGCTACGCGACCGGCAAGCCCATTCCCTGGGTCTGGATTCACAAGACCTCCGACTTTGTCTATTTCGATCACTCCGTCCACGTCAACCGCGGCGTGAGCTGCGTCGAGTGTCACGGCCAGGTCAATGAAATGACGGAGGTCTGGCACGACAAGCCGCACACCATGCTCTTCTGCCTGGATTGCCATCGCAATCCCGCCGCCCGGCTGCGTCCGCTGGACAAGATCACCGATCTCAACTGGAAATGGAGCGACGACCCGCAGAAAAACGCCGAGGCTCAGCAGATCAACGGGGAGAGATTTGTGCGTGACTGGAAGGTGCAGTCCCTCCAGACCTGCTCGGCCTGTCATGGGTAATTTGTTAAATGGTTAAAGGAGTTAAATCGTTAAATCGTGGGAGCGGAAGCCGCGCCGGCACGTCGCTGCACTCCCCCTATTTAACCTTTTCACGATTCAACCTTTTAACCGCTTCCCCGTCCGTCGCGGCGAACGAATGAAAACCATCCTCCCGCCCTGCCCTGAACCGGTGACCGGCCCGCGTTATTGGCGCGGTCTGGATGAACTGGCCGACACGCCGGAGTTCCGGCAGTGGGCCGAGCGCGAATTTCCAGCCGGCGCGAGCGAATTGACCGACCCCGTCAACCGCCGTCATTTCGTCAAGATCATGTCCGCCTCGTTTCTGCTGGCGGGCTTCGGTCTCACCGGCTGCCGCCGGCCCGAGGAGAACATACTGCCGTTTTCCAAGATGCCGCCGGGCTACATCCACGGCGTGCCGCAGTTCTTCGCCACCGCGATGCCCACCCGTACCGGCGCGGTGCCGCTGGTGGCCAAGTCTCACGAGGGCCGGCCCACCAAAATTGAGGGTAACTCGCTGCATCCCGACAGCAACGGAGGCACGGATCGCTTCGCCCAGGCCTCGGTCTTGAGCCTCTACGATCCCGATCGGCTGATGCGCTACCACCAGGGCGCGAACGCGACCAGCGAAACGGCGGTGCAGGATTTCCTGAGGGGTTTCTCCACCAGGACGGTGGCGAATGGCGGCGAGGGTCTCTGTTTTCTGATGGAGCGACACACCTCGCCCTCGCGCGAGCGGCTCCAGAAACTCATCGCCGCGAAGTATCCCAAGGCACGCTGGTTCATCTACGAGCCGGTGGATTTCGACATTCAGCGCGAGTCCGCCTCGCTCGCGTTCGGCAAGCGGGTCCGGCCGGTTTACAAGCTGGATCAGGCCAAGCGCATCCTGTCGCTCGACTGCGATTTTCTTGGCGGCGAAGATGACTTGGTCCGTTCAATCCGCGATTTCGCCAAGGGGCGCAAGATTTCCGCCCCCGACAAGGCCCAGGGCGAAGACCTCATCAATCGTCTATACGTGGTCGAGACTCTGCTCACGCTTACCGGCGCCAGTGCAGACCATCGCTTGCGCGTGGCGCCAAGTCAGGTGCTGGCAATCGCCGCCGCCTTTGCCGCCGAACTGGCGAAGACGAGTGGAGACCTTTCCGCCGCGATGGCGGGCCTGGGCCAATCCAGCCCGGCCGATCAGAAGTGGATTTCTGAGTGCGCCAAGGATTTGCACGAGCACGCCGGAAATTGCGTCGTGATGGCAGGGCAACGGCAGCCGCTGGCCGTGCATCTGCTGGCGCACGCCATGAATGCCGCGCTCGGCAATGTCGGCAAGACTGTCGTGTTGCTCGACGCGCCCGCGCCGCAGGCCGGCACGATCGAAGACCTCGCCAAGTTGCTTAATGCCAGGCAGGTGGAGACGCTGGTCGTGCTGGGCGGCAACCCGGTTTACAGCGCGCCCGCCGATCTCGACTGGGCCGCGACCCAGCGCAAAGCAAAACAAGTTATCCGGCTCGGCTATTACGATGACGAGACTTCCGCCGTCAGCGACTGGCTGATTCCGCAGCTTCACTATCTGGAATCGTGGGGCGATCTGCGGGCGCTTGACGGCACGTTGGTGCCGGTTCAACCGCTCATCGCGCCGCTCTTCACGGGCATGACCGAACTGGAATTGCTTGCGCGGATCGGTGGCTTCGACCAGACCAATCCGCACGAAATCGTCCGCGCGACCTTCGCCAGCCTGACCGGCGTTAGTGGGACAGGCTTCCAGCCTGTCAGTTCCTCTCCTTCGCAACTCAAAACTCCGGAGGCAAGCTCCGGTGGACAGGCTAGAAGCCTGTCCCACTCTGGCCAAGGCGGCGAGGAGAATTGGAACAAGTTCCTGCACGACGGCTTCCAAGCCGGCACAGCCGCTCAACCGGTGAACGCGGACTTGGATTCGACGGCGATCACCCAGGCGCTCGCCGCGAGGAAGCCCGCCGCGCCGGGCAGCGACAAGTTGGAGGTGGTGTTTCACCGCGATTACTGCATGGATGACGGCCGCTGGAACAATAACGGCTGGCTCCAGGAGTTGCCCGACCCGATAACGAAAGTCGTTTGGGAAAATGTCGTTCTGCTCAGCCCGGCCACCTTCACCAAACTCGGCTTGAAGGCCGTGGATGACGAGTCGGGCCAGTCCATGCAACCGCTTGTCGAGATCACGCTCAACGACCGCAAGGTCGCCGGTCCTGCCTGGGCCTTGCCCGGCATGGCGGATGGCGTTGTCGGTCTTGCGCTCGGTTACGGGCGTCAGCGTTCCGGCCGCGTCGGCAAGGGCACGGGCTACGATGCCTACGGGCTGCGAACTGCCGCTGCGCCTCACTTCGCTCCCGGCGCCAGCGTGACGCCGACCGGCAAGCTGCATCCGGTTTCCGCGACGCAGAGCCATTGGAAGATGGAAGGCCGGCCGATTGTACGCGAGGCGAACCTCGACGAATATCTGGAGCATCCGGATTTTGCCGACGGCATGAAGATGGAGGCGCCGCCGAGCACGCAGCCGCTTTATCCGAATCCGCTCGACGAGTCCTCGAAGAAATCGCCTTACGCCTGGGGCATGGCTATTGATCTGAACTCGTGCGTCGGGTGTTCGTCTTGCATGACGGCCTGCCAGAGCGAGAACAACATTCCCATCGTCGGCAAGACGCAGGTCGGTCGCAGCCGGGAGATGCACTGGCTGCGGATTGACCGCTATTTCGCCGGGCCAGTGGAGGCGCCGCAGGTGGTGATGCAGCCAATGCTCTGCCAGCATTGCGAGGCCGCGCCGTGCGAGAGCGTCTGTCCGGTCAACGCCACCTCGCACGACGACGACGGTTTGAACGTGATGGTCTATAACCGTTGCGTGGGCACCCGGTACTGCTCGAACAACTGTCCCTACAAGGTCCGCCGCTTCAACTTCTTCGATTACAACCGCCGCCCGCTGGACGAACTCAAAGGGCCGGTGTACGCCTCGCCGATGTTCCATGCCACCGACGGCCGCTGGGATGTTGCCCGCTGGTGGGAGAACCGCGATTATTCCGGCATGAAGCCGGAGGAGGAATGGAACCTCCTCAAGCTCGTCAAGAACCCGCAGGTGACGGTGCGCATGCGCGGCGTGATGGAGAAATGCACCTTCTGCGTCCAGCGCATCGAGGAGGCGAAGATCGCCAAGAAGGTCAAGGCCCGGGACACCGGCGACGTGGTGGTGCCAGACGGCACGATCAAGACGGCGTGTCAGCAGGCCTGCCCGGCGGAGGCTATCGAGTTTGGAAACTTGAAAGACCCAGAGAGCAGGGTCGCGAAGCTCAAGCAGCAACAGCGTAATTACAAGGTGCTGGAGTTCCTCAGCACCAAACCGCGTACCACCTACCTGGCCCGCGTGCGCAATCCGAATCCGAAGATGCCCGACGCCCCGAAGTCGCCTTACAGCCTGGAAGAATACGAGCAGAAGAGCGGCAGTCCCTTCGAGCACTTGGAGGGAGCCGCGCACGAAGCTGAGGCCGCCGCGAAAGGAGGCGAGCGATGAGCCAGGCCGCGACGCTGTCCAAGATCGCCGTGCCGCCGATTCCTCCGGAGTTGGCTCGCATTCCACTGATCTCTAACAACCGCTCCCCGGGCTGGATCTCCGACCGAGTTTGCTCGCTCATCGAGGGGCCGGCGCCTTTGTGGTGGTGGGCCGCCTTGGTGCCCAGCGTCGCCTGCCTGGGGATGCTTGGACTGATGCTGGCGTGGCAGATTTCCACCGGCGTCGGGGTGTGGGGCAACAACCACCCCGTCATGTGGGGCTGGGACATCATCAACTTCGTCTGGTGGATCGGCATCGGCCACGCCGGCACGCTGATCTCGGCCATTCTCTTTCTGCTGCGACAGCGCTGGCGCGCCGCCGTGAACCGTTCCGCCGAGGCCATGACCATTTTCGCCGTCATGTGCGCTGGCATCTATCCCGGGCTGCACGTCGGCCGCATGTGGTATGACTGGTGGCTGTTCCCGATTCCCAATTCCTACGGCATCTGGCCGCAATTCCGCTCGCCGCTGATGTGGGACGTGTTCGCCGTATCCACCTATTTCACGGTGTCGGTGCTGTTCTGGTACATCGGACTGGTGCCGGATTTGGCGGTGCTGCGCGACCGCGCCAAGTCGAAGCTTCGGCAGTTCTGCTACGGACTATTTGCGCTGGGCTGGACCGGCTCGAACCGCCACTGGAGCAATTACGAGAAGGCCTACCTCATCCTCGCCGGCGTCTCCACGCCGCTGGTGCTCTCGGTTCACTCCATCGTGTCACTGGACTTCTCCGTGTCGCAGTTGCCCGGTTGGCACACGACGATCTTCCCGCCTTACTTCGTCGCAGGCGCGATCTTCTCTGGCTTCGGCATGTTATTGTCGCTGCTGATTCCGCTGCGCAATCTCTGCCACCTCGAAGAGATCATCACCATGCGGCACATGGACATCATGTGCAAAGTGACGCTGGCGACCGGCTCGATCGTGGGCTACGCCTACGGCATGGAGTTCTTCATCGCGTGGTACAGCGGCAGTCCCTTCGAGCGTTACGCATTTATCAACCGCGCCCTCGGCCCCTACTGGTGGGGTTACTGGACTATGATCATTTGCAACGTCGTGATTCCGCAGCTCTTCTGGTTCCGCAAAATTCGCGAGAACCTGCTGGTGGTGTTTATCATCTCGATCCTGGTCAACATCGGCATGTGGTTCGAGCGCTTCGTGATTATCGTGATCTCGTTGCACCGGGACTTCCTGCCGGCGAACTGGGGATTCTTCAAGCCGACCTGGGTGGACATCTGCACCTTCCTGGGCACCTTCGGGCTGTTCTTTACCTGTTTCCTGCTTTTCATGCGCTTCCTGCCGATGATCGCCATTTCCGAAGTCAAAGGCGTGACGCCCTTCGCCGATCCACACCATCCGGACGGCGGCGCGAAAGGAGGACGAGGGTGAAATCCGAAATCCGAGATCGGATTGGCGGAAGCTCCGCCGGCTGGGTAGCGCAGGTTTTCAACCTGCTGTATCGCCGAATTTCATTCGGCAGATTGTCAGAATCCGCACGGTACCCGGCAGGTTGCAAACCTGCGTCACAGCAGATTGAAAATCTGCGCTACAACCTTCGGCAGGCGAAGGCTTGGGGCGCTTCCGGGACAAGGTCTCACTTGCTGCGCGTATTCGGTTTCTTCGGATTTCGGAATTCGGAATTCCTTAGGACTTCGGACTTCGGACTTCGAATTTCCTAACCCATGTCCTCCCACGGCTCCAAACCTTTCGGTCTGCTCGCCGAGTTCACCACCGCTGCCGACATCCTGCACGCGGCGCAAACGGTTCGCGACGCCGGTTTCAAGCGCTGGGATGTCTTCACACCCTTTCCGGTCCACGGCATGGACCGCGCGATGGGCCTGAAGAATTCCATGGTGGGCTACGTCGCTTTCTGCGGCGGCGTCAGCGGCTACGCCACCGGTATGTTGATGATCTGGTTCCTCAACGCCTTCGATTACCCTATCGTCATCGGCGGCAAACCCATGTTCAGCCCGTTCAGCGCCTTCCCGCCGTCGTATGAGCTGACGATCCTCTTCACCGCATTCGGCGCAATCCTGGGGATGTTGTTCTTCAACCGCCTGCCGCGCCTGCATCATCCGCTGCTCAAACACCGCTCTTTCGCCCTGGCTTCGCACGACCGCTACTTCCTGGTGATCGAGACGGACGATCCGAAGTATTCCGAGACGGAAACCCGCAAGCTGCTCGAAGCCGCCGGCAGCCAGCGCCTCGAACTGGTGGAGGAATAATGCGCTACATTCTGCTCACCTTCACCCTCCTCGTCGTCGTGGTCGTCTCGTTCGCGGGCTTCCGCGGGAGCAAGTTCCGCAAACCCCCGCTGGAAATCTACGCGGACATGAAGCGCCAGCCAAAACTCCGGCCGGAGACTACGGATGCCATCTTCCGCGACGGCCACAGTTCACAGCTTATTCCCGAGGGTGCCGTGGCGCGCGTCCAACCGGTCCGGCTCGGCAACCAAGAAATCTATCCCTGGCAGGACGTGCCGCTGAACACCGGTCGCGTGACAGGCACGACGAATTTCGTCGAAACCAACCCGCTCCCACTCACCGCTGAACGGCTGGCCCAGGGGCAGAAGCTTTTCAACGTCAACTGCGCCAACTGTCACACCCGCATCGCCGACGGCAACCCGGTCGCCAAGCGCATAGGTGCGATGGGTGTCATCGCCAACCTGCACGACAAACGGATCGTCCTCATGCCCGACGGCGAAATCTTCAACACTGTCACGTATGGCAAGAACAACATGTCCAGCTACGCCGACAAGCTCAGTCCGGAGGAGCGCTGGGCCGTCATCGCCTACCTGCGGACCTTGCAATTGAGCCGGCTCGCCACGGTGGACGATCTCTCCGAGACGGCCCGGGCCGCCTTGCCGAAATAGCCTATGAGCCTGACACGCATCCTTGGCGCAATCGCCGTCGTCTTAGTGGCGCAGGCGTCCTCGCCTGCGTCCGTCCCGGCAGGCGTCCCGCCTGTCGAACCCGCTGCTGCAACCGGGACGGTTGCCGCGACTCTGGAGGCGGGACGCCTGCCCCACTAAGCACCAACTTATGACTGCGCATCCAACCCCTGCCGCCGCGCGTCCGCCGCTAGATCTCTCGAAATGGCGCAGCCTGCCGAACAAGTTGATCGGCACCGGTGCCCTGCTGGTGGCCCTCGGCCTCGCCGTCAGCGGCGCGCATGACGGTTTCCGGCAGTTCGGCTATTGCTGGCTGCTGGCGTTCATGTTCTTTCTGAGTCTGTGTCTCGGCGCGATGTTCCTCGTGCTGGTGCATCACCTCTTCGACGCCGGATGGTCCGTGCCGCTGCGCCGTTTCAACGAACACCTCGCCTGCCTGGTGTTTCCCTGGATGGCCGTCTTCTTTATTCCCATCGCCCTGCTCGCACCGCGCATCTACCAGTGGATGGGACCGCAATTGCAGGCGCATCCCGACCACTCACTCCACTCCAAGTGGCCGATGTTCACGCTGCCGGGCTTCTATCTGATTTCTGCTGCGTGTTTCGCCGTCTGGGCGGTGCTGTCACGCGGCTTGCGCAAGTGGTCCATCGCGCAGGACGCCACGGGCGAGTCGCGTTGCACCTTCAAGATGCGCGGTTACTCCTACTGGGGCATCTTCGCCTTCGCCTTCTCGCTCACCTTCGGCGCTATCATCTGGATGAAGGCGCTGATGTATGAATGGTTCTCCACCATGTATGGCGTGTGGTATTTCGCCGCCAGCGTCTGGCTGACGCTGGGCACGATTTACGTCATCACGCTCATCCTCGACCGGCAGAACGTCATTCACGACGTGCTCCACGAGAACCAGTATTACTTCCTCGGCTCGGTCTTCTTCGCCTTCACGGTGTTCTACGCCTACATCACGTTCGCGCAGTATTTCATCATCTGGAACGCCAACATGCCAGAAGAGACCTTCTGGTATCTCCTCCGCGAACGCGGCACCTGGTTCTATGTCGGCTTGGTGCTGATCTTCGGCCACTTCTTTGTGCCGTTCCTGAGCCTGCTGCGCATCGATGTGAAATCCACCTTCCCGATCATGATCGCGCTGGCCGCGTGGGCCTGGCTGATGCACTACGTGGACCTCTCGTTCAACATCAAGCCCGCCGCCGATCCGAGTGGCTTTCCGTTCCGCTGGGTCTGGCTTGACCTCGGCTGCATGGCGCTGATGGGCGGAGTGCTGGCGAAGGTTTTTCTCCGCGACTTCGCCGCCCACGCGCCCTTCCCCATCAAGGACCCGCGCCTCAGCGAGGCGATGGGCCTGCGCAGCCCGGTGCCGACGCAGATTTCCGGCGGCGAACTGGATGAAATTGACGAGGAACTCGTCAAGCCGAGCACGACCGGAGGTGCCCATTGAACTGGTCTTGCTGCGGTTGGGAAAAGGGAAGAACCGGTGCCTACCTCGCCGCGATCTTCGGCGCGCTGCTGATCTTAGCCGCACTGGTCCTGGCGATGTGGCGTTTCACTACGCCGCCGGATCTCGCCGCCGAGCGCGCCGCCCAGCGCGCCAAGGCCCGCGAGGAACTCACCGCCGCCGAAACCGAAATGCTTACCACCTATGGTTGGATGGACAAAACGAAGGGCATCGTTCACATCCCCGTCAGCGAGGCGTTGAAGCTCAGCTTGCAACAAGCGCAGGATCCGGCCGCGGCCCGCAAAGACCTCATCGCGCGGGAAGAAAAGGCAACGGCGCTAGGCCCCCGGCTGCCGCCGAAGCCCAGCCAGTATGAGTGAAAACGAATTCAGCATCCCAAGTGACGAAAGAAGTCCGAAATCCGAATGACAAATTACAGTTACCGCCTGTGCGGTATGGCGAAGAGTCTTACGCCAACGCCATCCCGGAAGGCTGCGGGTTTCGGGCTTCGTCATTCTTTCGTCATTTGTCATTCGTCATTCTCCCCTCATTCAAACCTTGAAACACCTATCGTCCCGTCATCCAGATGAGCGAAACCAGCCAGCCACCGCCGCCCGTTGATGGCACGGACGCACCCGTCGCCCCGTCGGCCATTGACGCCTCCTGCCGCGTGCCGGTGCTGCTGCTCTTCGCTGGCACCGCGTTCTGGCTTGTCGCCGGTCTGTTGCTCGGCTTCCTGGCCTCGGTCAAGTTTCACTCACCCGCTTTTCTCGCCAGTTCGCCCTGGCTCACCTATGGCCGGATCCAACCGGCCGGTATGAATGCGCTGGTTTACGGCTTCTGCCTGCCGACGGCGGTGGGCGTCGCGCTCTGGATGCTGGCCCGCCTGGGCCGCACGCCGCTCGTCCGCGCCAGCACGGCGGTCATGGGTGGGCTGCTGTGGAACCTCGGCGTCGTTGCCGGACTCTACGGCATTCTCAAAGGTGACAGCACCGGCTTCGAACTGTTGGAAATGCCCGCCTACGCCGCGCCGCTGCTGTTCGTGGCGTTCGCGTTTCTGGCTGCCAGCGCGTTCCTTACCTTCCAAGCGCGTCGTGTGACCGAACTTTACGTCTCGCACTGGTTTCTGATCGCGGCGTTGTTCTGGTTTGCCTGGATCTTCTCCACCGCGAATCTCCTTCTCCTCTTCCGCCCTGTGCGCGGGGTCATGCAGGCGCTGGTCAACTGGTGGTATCTCAACAACCTTCTCGCCATCGTTCTCGGCTTCTTCGGCCTGGCGATCATCTTCTACTTCGTTCCGAAACTCACCCGCCGGCCGCTGCACAGCTACGCCCTGGCTCTGTTTGCCTTCTGGGCTTTGGTGCTCTTCGCGCCTTGGGGTGGGCTGCCGCCGGGCGCGCCGTTGCCGGCCTGGATCCCCAGCGTCAGCAGCTTCTTCACTTTCCTCACCGTTATCCCGGCGCTGGCCGTGGCGGTGAACTTGGGCAAGACCCTTTTTGGCAGAGATGCCGCGGTACGCGATCCCGCCGCCACCGGCAATGTCCCACTGCGTTTCATGATCGTTGGCGCGCTGGCGTTGCTCGCTTTCACATTCCTTGGGGCGGCGATGGCCTTTCGGGAAGTCAGTTCCGTGACGCACTTCACCTGGCTGGTGCGGGCGCAGACGCAACTCTTCCTCCTAGGCTTCGTCACGATGGTGCTCTTGGGCGCGATGCATTACATCATTCCGGCGCTGCTGCCGGACGGCGAATTCTGTCCCAAAGGAGCCCGCATCACGTTCTTGACCGCTGTCCTCGGCGCGCTGCTGACGGTGCTTCCGCTCCTGGGCGGCGGCGTCCGCGAAGGACTCGCGCTGACGAGCCGGCCTGATGCTGGTTTCATGGACATCGCACACTCGTCGCTGATGTGGCTGCGCGTCAGCACAACGGGCGAGCTGCTTCTGCTCCTCTCCGGTTTGGGCTTTGCTTTTAACTTTTCCCGCGCCCTCGTCACCGCCTGCCGCGCCTGCTGCCTGCCGGCTTGGAAGGCCGTCTCCTCGTCCCAACCCGCGCCGGCGGAGGTGACGCCATGAATCGCGGCCCCTGGATCTTTCTCGGCGTGCTGGCGGCGCTGGCGATGTCGTTCTTTGGCCTCGTGCTGCTGCCGCAACTGGACCTCGGCCGGCTCGTCGAGGCCAAGGCGATGGGTTCCGACGATCTCTATCCCCTGGCGCGTCCCGGTCTCGCAGCGCAGGGCGCTGAGGTCTATCGCGCCAACGGCTGTGTTGTCTGCCACAGCCAGCAGGTGCGCCCGACGCCCGCCGATCTCGAACGCTACGGCAAGCGCCGCAGCGTCGCCCCTGATTACCTCTTCGATCAACCCGCGCAGCTCGGCCGCCAGCGCATCGGCCCGGACCTCGCGAACATAGCCTCGCGCAACCGGGGTGCCGAGTGGCAGCTCCAGCACCTCTACGCGCCTCGTAGCGTCGTGCCCGGCTCGACCATGCCGCCGTTTCCCTACCTCTTCCAGGTCCGGAAGCTCGACGGTGGGCTGCCTTCGCCCGAGGCCGTGAAGCTGCCCGGAACATACGCCGCGCCGTTTGGCAGTGAAGTGGTTCCGACTCGGGCTGCGGTGGCCTTGGTGGCCTACCTCGACAGCCTCAAGTCCGACTCGGTGAGTTTGTTTGAAGCGCCGCTGCCCGCGCCCACGACCAACGCGCTCACCGCCGTCCTCACCACCAATGTCTCGCCGCCGGGCCTCACGAACGCCGCCGCCAGCGCGGCCAACGCTCCCGCCCGATGAATTCCGCGCCCGACCAACCGCCCCTTCCGCTCGACGCCGAGCCGTCCGCCCAGCACGGCAACGCCGCGGTGTGGCCGTTCATTCTGCTCGCTCTGGGGCTGTTCGGTGGCGGGCTATACGTGGACGCCCATAGCGGCGGCTTCAACACCCAGGTCTATGAGCCTTACGCCTCGATTGACGAGGTCGTCGCGCTGCACCCGAAATCGGCGGGCGACGAGGTCTTCGCCGCCGGACGGACGGTTTACAAGCGGAACTGCGAAGTCTGTCACGGCGCCACCGGCGCGGGTGTGGTGGGGAATTGTCCGCCGCTGGCTGGCTCGGACTGGGTGCTGGTGGATTCGCCGAACCGACTTATCCGCCTAGTGCTCAACGGCGGCGGCGGGCCGATCACGGTCAAGGGCGAGCTACACAATCCCAGCGGCCAGATGCTCGCGTGGAAGGATTCGCTCACGGATGCCGACATCGCGGCCGTGCTCACGTTCGTCCGGGGCAACAAGGCTTGGGGCAACAACGCCCTGCCGGTGGCGACCGATTTCGTCAAGTCCATCCGTGAGATAATCAAGGACCGCGCCGACATTTGGACCGCTGACGAACTGCTGAAGATTCCACTCGGCAGCGAATAGCCCCTTCATCGCCGCCCGTTTTGAATCATCGCCGCCCGCACGAGCCGCAGCAGGCCGTAGTCGAAGCGGTTACCCAGTTTCTCGCGCACGGCGCTGAGGCTGACAAAGCCGGACTCGCCAAACGCCTTCGCGATCAGCGCCTGTTCCGCCAGCGGGAGCAGGCGGTTGAGGTCCACCGCCTCGCCGGCCTCAGCGGCAGTGGCGAGATGACCCAAGATGTCGTTGAGAAAGGGCTTCCGCAGTTCTGGAATCGAAAACTCCCCCGGCACCCCGCCGGGCTGGTCTTACTGTCTTTGCCCGGCGGCGCGGAGCAGGCGCAGCAAGCCTTGGGGATACCGCTCGCCCAGCGTCTCGAAGACGCCCATTAGGTTGCCGAAGCCGTGGCGGCGGAAGGCGGCGGCCACTTCGCGCCGCACCTCGGCGTTGGCCACGCGGTTGAGGTCCACGGCTTCGCCAACTTCGAGGGCCGTGGCCAGATGCCCGTAGATGGTGCCGGGCGTCAGTCCCCGCAACCGGGCCACGTCGTCCACGGAGCGCCCGGCGCGGAAGAGTTGGAGCGATTCGATCACCGTCGAGGTCAGCCGGGCGCGCGACGGCGCGGCGGTGGGCACGGTGAAGGAGTCGTCCGCAAACACCTGCCGGGCCTGGGTCTGGAGGTGCCCGATGATCACCGCGCGGAACACTTCGCCGAACTCGCGGAGCTTCTTGTCCCCGACGCCGCTGATGCGGGCGAACTCCGCCTCGGTTTGCGGATAGGACCGCGCCATCTGCCGCAGTGCCACATCGGAAAAGATGATGTAGGGCGGCACGCCGCGGTCGTCGGCGAGTTGCTTGCGGAGCGAGCGGAGGCATTCAAAGAGGGTTTCGTCGCAGGCGATTTCGCCGACGCGAGGCTGGGCCAGCTCGGGCGCGGTGACGGGCTTGGTGAGGGTGAATTTCTGGCGTGTCCGCAACGCCGCACGGCCGGTGTCGGTGAGTTCGGGCACGTTGAACTTCTCCGCGTCCTGCCGCAGGTAGCCGAGCCGGATCAGTTCGCGGCCGATGGCGGCCCATTCGGCGCGGCTGTGTTCGGCCCCGATGCCGTAGGTGGAAAGGGTGTGGTGTCCCCACTTGCGAATCTTCTCGGTGGCCGCGCCGCAGAGCACTTCGACGATGTGCTGGACGCCAACGCCGAAGCCGCTGCGCTCGCGGATGCGATAGACGCAGGAGAGAAATTTCTGCGCGGCGAGTGTGCCGTCCCAGGTCTGGCGTGGGGTGAGGCAGTTATCGCACGCGCCGCAGTTCTCCTCGCCGTAAGTTTCGCCGAAGTAGCCGAGCAGGTAGCTCCGCCGGCAGCCGGCGTCCTCGGCGTAGTGGACGATCTGTTCAAGTTGGGCGCGGGCCAGTTCGCGTTCCTTGGGATCGGGCTTTTCGTCAATGAATCGGCTGTATTTAATCCGGTCGCCGGGGCTGAAGAGCAGCAGGCATTCGCTGGGCAAGCCGTCGCGCCCGGCGCGGCCGGTTTCCTGGTAGTAACTCTCGACGTTCTTGGGCAGGTCGTGATGAATGACGAAGCGGACGTTCGGTTTGTTGATGCCCATGCCGAAGGCAATGGTGGCGCAGACCACCCGCACCTCGTCGCGCAGGAACGTCTCGTGGCTGCGCGAGCGTTCGGCCGGTTCCATGCCGGCGTGGTAGGCGGCGGAAGGCACGCCGTCACCGCTCAACTTGAACGCCAGCGCCTCAGCGGTCTTCCGGGCCTGGCAATAGATGATGCCGCCTTCGCGCGGACGCTGGCGGAGGAAGGCGAGAATCTGGTCGTAGGCGCCGGCCTTGCCGGAGACGCGGTAGGTGAGGTTGGGACGGTTGAAGCTGGCGACGTGGATGGTCGCGTCGCGAAGCTGGAGCTGGGTGACGATGTCGGCGCGGACGCGGTCGGTGGCGGTGGCCGTGAGCGCCATGAACGGCACCTGCGGGAAGCGGGCGCGCAGCCCGGCAATCTGGCGGTATTCGGGCCGGAAGTCGTGGCCCCATTCGCTGATGCAGTGCGCCTCGTCAATGGCGAACAGGCAGACGTTCCAGCGGGCCAGATCGTCGAGGAACCCGGACAACATGAGGCGCTCCGGCGCGACGTAGAGGAGGCGATACTCGCCTTGGTGCAGGCCGCGCAGGCGCGGTCGCGATTGGCCTGCGGCGAGGGAGGAGTTAAGGAACGTCGCCGGCACGCCCGCCGCCTGGAGGGCATCCACCTGGTCTTTCATCAGCGCAATCAGCGGCGAGACGACGACCGTGAGGCCGGGCTGGAGCAGCGCGGGCAGTTGGAAGCAGAGCGACTTGCCGCCGCCGGTGGGCAGCAGCGCGAAGGTGTCGCGACCGGCCAGCGCATCGCGGATGATCTCCTCCTGCAAGGGCCGAAAGGAAGTGAAGCCGAAGTATTGCTTCAGCAGCGGCAGGAGTTGACGGGTGGTTTCCATCACGCGGAAAGCGTAGCGGCAGGCCGAAGAGTGAGAAGCAAAAACGAGCGGCGGAGACGAAAGCGCATACTTGGAGGCCGACTCGTCTCAGGGCGCTGAACCTTCAGGGGCTAAACTTTCCCAAGTCCCCACCTGCTCCCGAACGGTAAGCCTGTCAGCGTGGGAACGCCGCCCGCTCTCAGTGATACTCCTGCAACGTCTTTACCGCGTAGCCGCTGCGCTTGAGGGCCGTGATGCCGAGCACGGCCGCCCGCGCGCCGCTGAGCGTGGTCATTATCGGCGTGCCAGTATAGACGGCGGTGGTGCGGATTCTTACCTCATCGGCGCGGGGCGTGGCACCAGATGGGGTGTTGATGACAAGCTGGATTTCGCGGTTCTTCAGGAGGTCCAGCGCGTTGGGGCGACCTTCCAGAAGCTTGTGGATGCGTTGCACTGGCAGCCCCGCTTGCTCGATCACCGTGGCGGTGCCGCCGGTGGCCACTAATTCAAACCCCAACTCGACAAAGCCCCGGGCGACCTCCGCCACGGAGGCTTTGTCCGCGTCGCTCACACTAATGAAGACCTTGCCCGACAACGGCAGCGGCGTGCCGGCAGCCATCTGCGACTTGGCGTAAGCAATGCCGAGGTCAGCGTCGAGACCCATGACTTCGCCGGTGGAGCGCATCTCCGGCGAGAGTAGGATGTCCTGGCCGTGAAAGCGGTTGAAGGGGAAGACCGATTCCTTGACCGCCCAATACTTCGGCCAGATTTCCTGAGTGAAGCCTAGTTCCTGGAGTGACTTGCCGGCCATTACTTTGGCGGCCAGCTTGGCCAGTGGCAAGCCGATGGCTTTGCTCACGAACGGCACCGTGCGGGAGGCGCGGGGGTTCACTTCCAACACATAGACCGTGTCGCCTTTGACGGCGTATTGCACATTCATCAGACCTATGACTTTCAGCTCGCGAGCCATCGCGTAGGTGTAGTCACGGATGGTGCCGATAACTTTTTGCGAAAGAGTATGCGGCGGTAGCACCATGGCGGCGTCGCCGGAATGTACGCCGGCAAACTCGATATGTTCCAGCATCCCGCCGATCACGATCGTGCCCTGGCTAGGATCGCTGAACCGGCCCACGTCCGTGAGGCAATCCACGTCCACCTCGGTGGCGTCTTCGAGGAATTTATCCACTAACACCGGTCGCTCCGGCGAGGCTTCGACAGCGAAGCGCATGTAGTGGCGTAACTCGGCGTCGGAATAGACGATCTGCATGGCCCGCCCGCCCAGCACGAAGCTGGGCCGGACGAGGACGGGGTAAGTAAGCGTCTGGGCGATGGCGACAGCCTCGGCCTCGGTGGTGGCGAGGCCATTGGGCGGCTGCGGGATGTCCAGCTTGCGCAGCATCGCGGCGAAGAGTTTGCGGTCCTCGGCGATCTCGATGCTCTGCGGGCTGGTGCCGATGATATTGACGCCGTTCTTCTGGAGGCTGAGGGCGAGGTTCAGCGGCGTCTGCCCGCCGAACTGTGCGATGGCACCCCAACACTTCTCCCGCTCGTAAATGTGTAGCACGTCCTCCAGCGTGAGTGGCTCGAAGAAGAGCCTGTCGCTGGTGTCGTAGTCGGTGGAAACGGTCTCTGGGTTCGAGTTGACCATGAGCGTCTCGAAGCCGTCCTCCTTGAGCGCGAAGGCGGCGTGGACGCAGCAGT
>CAINDV010000345.1 GCA_903847485.1 uncultured Verrucomicrobiota bacterium | reverse complement strand
CGCTGTCTACGTTCCAGCCAGCGGCTTAGATCGGCCACCAGTCGGATTTTCCACCGGGCGGCGTGAGTGGAGTAACCCAGAAGCAAGAGTTCCGCGGCGAAGTTATCAATATGGGATTCGAGGGGACCACAGCGGAAACAGTTTGCGTCTACGCCGGGTGAATAGAATGCTTCGATCATGCGTGTCCTTTCGTTTGATTTGTTTACCGAGTTCAGGAGAAAGGACACTCGGATTATTCCGAGTTGAAAAGCCCGAAGCGCTCAGAAACGCTAGGTTCTTGCACCATCCCTAACCGCCACTCGGAATAATCCGGCGCTCGGAATGATGCCGCAGGTCGTAGGGGCGAAGCCCCTGACACCCCCGTGCGGGCTTCAATCCTCCCCACCGCAGTAACCGCCGGAGGGTCTGCGAAACGGTGTAGGTCGAGAGCGGCCGGCCCCGCGAACTGAGAAGCAAGGGTGTGTTCGCCGCGGCCCCCGCCAAGGCGCGGCGTTTGAGATAGTGGGCGATCTCCTCGGCCAAGTCGGCGCCAAAGGGCACCACTCGGGGCCGTCCCTTGCTCTCCAGAATCCAAAACAATCGCTGTTTCAAGTCCAAGTCCCGAAGCGTCAGGCGGGCCACCTCGCCGAACCGCAAGCCGGTGCAGTAAAGCACCCACACCAACAGCCGGATGCTGGCGTACCCCAGCTTAGGGCAGGAAAGTCTTTTGATCTGACGCAAGAGCTGCCGGATGTTCTCGGGCGTGAACACGGCCGGAACAAAGCGTGACTCGGTCGACTGGGGAGCCCAGGTCCGGTCCGGAACGAAACCGTTGGGATCATAGCGGCGGCGAAACAAGCAGAACTGCCGCACGACGCTCAGGTAGATGACCACGGTCACCGGCCGTCGGTCTTGCCCTTGGGCCAACCAACCGGCAATAAGTTGATCCAGCGGCCATCGTGTTCGCTGGTGCTGGTGCTGCTGGAGGACATAGCGATCAAACCTCTTGAGCGTCCCCTGGGCGTATTGATAGCGAATGCCCAAGCTGTGTTTATAGACGAGGAACTGCTCCAACTCGTGGGCGTAGTGACTGGCGAAGCGCGGCTTCATCGGGGTATGGGCAGCGCGATCCCGCGCAGTCGCTTGAGCGCGACCCGCGTGTAAACGGAGGTGGATTCGGGATGGCGATGCCCCAAGAGGTCGCTCAGCACTTTGGGCGAAGCTTGCTGATCGACTTGGCGGCACGCATGGCTGTGCCGCAGCACATGTCCGCCCACATAGGCTGCGGTGATTCCCGCCCGGCGGGCCTGTCGCCGTACTATACTGCCAATGGCCGAAGTGGTTAGCGGTCCCGGTGGGATGGGTTGCCGGAGAAAGACCGCCCGGCAGAGGGCATCCGCAGGACGTGCCTCATGCAGATAGCGGGCTAAGGCGCGAACGACCGATGGCAGCAGCGGCAGTCGCATCGTTAGGCGGGTCTTGGCGCGCCGGATCACCAACGTTCGTGCCACCCAGTCCACATCCTCCAACCGCAACCCCAGCCCGAACATTTCACAGACCCGTCGCTACGGCGGGTTTTTCGCCGCCAAGTGCCTCGAACAAGCCTCCGAGCGGGGGACGCAGACCGATCCAGCCTCGGAATGGCACCGGGCACGGTTTGGCGCCTGCGGAGGCTGGTTTTTTCGCCCCGCCAAGGCACACCACTCCTGTTCCGCCCGGTCCCGCCCGGCGGAGGTGCCTCCTCTCGGCCTGCCCGCCGCCCTCAGCCATCGGCCCCGCCCGCGCTCCAGGCTGCCAGGCGTCGCTGGCACGCCCGATACTCCTCCTGCCACGCCCACGCCCGACTCAGTTGCACCCACACCCGCCGCACGCTCACCCGCACCACCGCCGCCACTTTGAGCAACCGCAGGCGCACGCTCCCCACCGTCGCCCGCGCCAAGTCCGTGCCCACGCAGCCAATGGCCCGCACCCGGTCCAGCAGCAGATACGAGAACGTCGCCAGCCAGAGCCGCAATTGATTGCTCGCCTGCCAGTGCGTGCTCAGCCGGTCGGCTTCCAAATCCAACGTTTGTTGTTTGAGCACGTTTTCCATCTCGCCTCGCGCGCAATACAAATCCTCGTACAGCGGCGTCGGCGCGAACCGGGCCGGGGCCTCGTCTTCGGGAAAGCCCGCGGCCGGCAGGTTCGTCACGACGAAACGCGGATTGTCGCCCGCGGCGCTCACTTCGGCTTTGCCGATGACCCGGCGGGCCCGGCTCCAACTCTCACCGGTCTGATATTCAAACTCGGTGAAAATCCGCGCGGTGGCCGCGCCGGTCAGACAGCGCCGCGCCCGGGCGTCGGCCAGCGCCGGGGCCAAACGCTTGAGCAAAACGCTGTTTTTCGGCAAACCCATGCAGTAATAGACATCCGGCTGGGCCTCGCACCACGCCAGAATTTCCTCGCGGCAAAAACCCGCGTCCGCCCGCGCGATGATCCGGGCCTGGGGCGAGCGCTGGCGGATCGCGGCCACGATTTTCGTCAGCGCCGGCACAGTGCCCGCCGCGCCGTCCTCCGCGGCGGTGCGCAGTTGCGCCCACAAGGGCACCGCGCCGCAAAACACGTAGAGTGGCAGGTAACAATACCCGTCGTAATAGGCGCTGAAGTGCCGGCCCTCTTGCGTGCCGTGGACCAAATGGCCCATCGCGTCCAAGTCGAGCACCACCTCGCGGGCG
>CAINDV010000344.1 GCA_903847485.1 uncultured Verrucomicrobiota bacterium | reverse complement strand
CAGTTGCCCGGCCGGTTCGGGTCCGCGGCCGGCCCGGGATTCAGGTCGGTGGGCTCTTTCTGGTCAGCGGGGATCTTCTGGCCGCGCTTCTCCTGGTCCTTGACCCAGTTGCGGTAGTTCTGCACCCGTTTCTCCAGGTCCTTCTTCGGATCGAAGTCCGCCACCTACCTGTCCCATTCGGCAAGCAGATCCTTCACTTCCTCCGTGTCGATCGTTCGCATCACCGGTGCGGGGGTCCAGGTCTCGACGGTTGTCCCTCCACGGGACGTGTCGATCACGCCGATGGGGATCTGCGAAGCCATATGGATGCGGCGCGCAAAAACGTAGCCGATCGCGGACAATTCACCTGCGATCTTCGGCGAGCAGACGTCCCAATCGCCTTTGCGGAAATGCCTACTGAACCATCCGCTCCACTCATGAAGTCTCGGGAAGCCCTTCTTCTCTTCATGCCCATTCTGCGCAGGAATCGTCAGGATCCTGATCCCGGCATAATTAGCCGAGACAATCTCAAGCTGACCGTTCTCAACATCCGTGAGCGGAGCCTCCATATTGCTCTGTCCGCCGAGCACCCAGACATCGCCAACGAGAATGTTATCCAAGGTGAGGGTTTTACCTTTGCCCTGCACGGTCATTTTCTGTGCTTGCGCATTAGCCGGCATCGCGGTGAGCATGACTTTCCAAGCCCGGTCTTTGTCTGCCGTCGCGGTCTGGGTTTGGCCGGCAAAGGATACGGTCACCTGCTCGCCGGAAGCCGCCCAGCCCCAGACGGCCACCGGCTTGTCGCGCTGGAGCACCATGTTTGACTGGAACAGATTGTGGACACAGAGACCCTCACCGATCGCAGGGACGTCAATGGCATCCTCTTCCGGCATTGTTCTATTCTCTGCAGCCATCGCGCTTCCAGAGATCAGGCCGGCAAGAATGATGACTGGCAGATGTGATACTATTTTTCTGTTCACTGTAATGTTTCTTTGTTTTAGAGGTTTTGGAGAGCGCCTTGCCAGGACTTTGGGATCCCGTTCATGACTGAGATCGTTCTTATTTCTTTCATAGGCTCGGCCAGGTGAACGGCTCAAACTTCAAGATGTCCGGCTTCAGATCGGCGATTTCCGGTTTCGGTTCGGCGCCAGGCGAGGGAGCAACCAGCAGGACGCTGACAAGAACTACCAAGAGCGAACTTCGGGGTAACGTGTGCATGAGGTGCTAGAGGTTCTCGCCATAGCGCCAGCCTTCGCGTGCCGGCTCTTTGACAAAAGCGTTCAGCTCCGGGTGGTTGGTGATGCGACCCACCTTGGCGTCCCACTCGATCCGGGTGTTGAAGCGCTGGGCCAGCACTCCGAGGAGAATGATCTCGGTCAGCTTCGCCGAGTAGGTGAAGTTGGATCCGGGTTCCGGGCCGGTCTGCTTGATCGCGTTCAACCACTCGCGGAACGGTCCGCCATTGACGCGGGGGATGGGATTGGCGGGCGGCTTCGCTTGCCACTCCTTGCGTGCTTCAACGGGTAGGATGGTGGACGATCCCGCGTGCGTGTCGCAGCCGATCAGACCCTTGGTGCCGACCATCCAGCAGGCACGTCCCAGATAGGTGGCATTATCAGCCTCAAACCGGTCTATGCGTCCGACCTTCGACCAGTCCTGCGGGCCGTCGAACCAGTGGAGCACCACCGGACCGCGCTTCGCATTGGCAGGAAAGTGATACTTGATCCGGCTGCCAGCCGGAACGACGCCCTCCAGCGAGGGCTTGCGCTCCAGGCACTCCACCACCGTCGGCGGATCGAGATCCAGCGCCCAGACCGGGGTGTCAAAGGTGTGGGTTCCCCAGTCGGCGAGTATGCCCGAACCGAAGTCATAGAACGCCCGCCATTTGTAGGGGAGATAATCGCGATAGAAATCCCGCTTGGCCGCAGGTCCAAGCCAGAGATCCCAGGCGAGACCCGCGGGAACCGGGGAGACGGGGGGCGGCATCGTGGCAGGGTT
>CAINDV010000343.1 GCA_903847485.1 uncultured Verrucomicrobiota bacterium | reverse complement strand
GGGAGTAAGAGCGGGGTATCGCGGTCAATTGCAATCAAGCGGGCAGCCATGGCTAGATCAGACGCCGGGCGTGCGCGCCGGTTCAAACAAAATGCAAGAAACCTGCGGTTTCTAAGTCCGACAGGCTCCTAGATAAGAAGTGGGTGGTGGCAGGCGGCAAGACGCATGCGGTCGGTGCGCAGGATTGGGACAGCAAGACAGGCAAGAAGGCGTTCTTGGCGGAAATCCGGAAATTCACTACTAGCCAGGAACCTTTGCATTACCTCGTCAATAAACTGACGATTTACGCACCGATCCCGATTCTGAGAGACCAGATCGAGTTAATCGACACTCCCGGCCTCGACGACACCGAGCGATTCCGCGTCCTTCTGACAGAGGATTTGGTCAAAGACGTGGACGCCATTCTTTTCCTCACGGTTAGTGGCGCATCCTACGGCCAGGGCGACAAGGAGTTTATTGTTCGCCAGCTCCGCCGCAAGCAGATCAAGCATCTGCAACTGATCGTCACAAAATGCGATGAGACCTACGAGAACGCCGTCCGTGACGCCAAAGATAACGACGACACGCCGCCAACCTACCAGGAGTTTTGCCTGCGTGAATCCAACCGGGTGCGCTCCGAGGCCAAAGCGACGTTGGCGGAACTGCTACAGTCTAACCAGCTCTCAGACGAGGAAGGTTATTATTTCATAGAGCAGCTCGACAACGTGCCCGTGCAACTGATTTCGACAAAATACCACGACGAGGGCGACGCTGGAAAGGGGGGTATCGAGGGCGTCCGTGACGGGCTTTACAGGATTCTGTCCGCTAGCCAGCGTTTCGAGCAATCTCGGACTGTACTAAAGGACCGTCTGGAGATGGTGCTAGGGCGGCTCCGTCGTTCCTACTCCGAACGCCTCAATACCCTTGAGCGGGAATTCGATCCGGCAAAGGTAAGGGAGGAGATTGAATCAATTCGCACATCACTCTCGAAGAACCTCAACACGTTCGGAGATCGCTCGGGGGAAGCCCTTGGCCTCCTGACGCGTGACCAGGAGGCCTATTTCGCCACGCTGCCAGTCTATCTCGATTTGGTTGCTATGCACGCCAAGGAGGTGTTGACCGATTTGGAAAAAGCCGACTTGGTCAAGCACTGGAAAACTCGCCGCTGTGGCAGGTGGGGCTACCTGACCGATCTTCAATCCAAGATCGCCGACCGAGTGTTCCCGAGGGTTGAGGCGATCTTGAATGCCCTGCGTGGGCACCTCGACACGTTCAGGGAGCAAGCGGCGGGGCAGTTGAAACGTCTTCAAGATGACATGGGCAAAATCGAGTCTGAACACCACTTGGCTGGTCTTGAACCCGTGGACCTTGCAGCATCGCAGGCTCCGATGTTTGAGAGTCTCCGGAAAAGTTTTCAAGCAGTCGTCGAAGCGGAACGGGATGGAATCATCAATAACTTGGACGAGTTTGTGAGTTCCGAGGTCCAAGATCGCTTGGACAACGCTCGGGAATCCGTGTCCAACGTCTTGGGAACGGGCACGACCATTCGTCAGGGCAACGAGGTTTCGTCGTTCTACGGTAACGTGCGTTCTCTGCTGGCGAAAGCACTCCGCGAACACTTGGAAGCGCGTATCCGAGGGTTCGCATCAGCCATCCACAAGACGGCGGAATCGGTCGCTCCGCGCATCCGGGAGGCATCCGAAGGAGTTCTTCGTCAACGATTGGAGGCAATCGAGTCCTCGCTACAGGTTGCCGCAGAAGGTCAGAAAGAACAGGTCGAGTCCTACTTGGCTGAGATGTTGGGGATGGTTGTCAATTTTGCAGCAGAGCCATCAGCGGCCACCCAAAAGGTGGAATCGGGGCATGCAACAAAAGGAGAAACAGAACGACCGCCATTAAACATCGAGGCAACGCTAAGACCAATGGAGCTATTGGAGCAGCACTACGAAATCTCCGAAGGAACAACAGGCTACACCTATGAACGCATTTTGAGGCCCTACATCGACACCGCGCTCAAGATTGAAGTTGAAGATCCTTTTATCCGCCTGCCGCATCAGGTGGACAACTTTGCGCGGTTTTGTGCTCTCGCCGTCCGTCTGGGCAAAGTGACGGAGATCAAGCTGACCACTGGGTTGCAGCCTGGTGAACCCACCGATGAAGTGGATAGCCGTCTTGAAACACTTCGGCGTGATTTACGTTCCCGCAACATCGCGTTCACTTGGAATCGCAACCCCAACCTTCATGATCGCGAGATTCGGTTCGACAATGGCTGGGTCGTGAAGATCGGTCGCGGCTTAGACATTTACAACAAACCGGAAAGTTGGGTTTCTGTGGAAGCTGCCGACTTTACGCTGCGGCGTTGCCGACAGACCAAGGTGGATGTTTTCCGCACGGTGAAGGACTCAGTTCTTGGGATTGACAACTGTTGATTGCGCCGCCGTTCTCCCCGGTATGGGCCGCAAGTTGCCGATGGATCTCCTGCGCAGCCGCTGCCAAAGCGGAGCGCCGAACTCCAGTTGTGGTCCCGTAGCGGCGTCTCGGC
>CAINDV010000342.1 GCA_903847485.1 uncultured Verrucomicrobiota bacterium | reverse complement strand
GCCGAGCCGCCTTGCTGTAACTGCCATTCCTGGAGGCTCCAAGTCAGCTTGAAAGCGCCGTTGGTGCCGGCTTTGACTTCCCTTGACCCACCGCCGTCGGGGAAAACCTTAAACCGGACGCCGGACGCAGGCTTGCCATCGGGATCGGTCACGATGCCGCTGAGTTTGTGCGTCTTGACACCGTCGTAGGAGGAAGAAGACTCGCCCAATTTGAGTACGACGTTGGTGTCGCCGCCTTCCGCCGAGAGGTTGGCGTAGGCCCCACGGGCGTTGGCATACAGCCGTAACGGCCCTTCGCAGACTTGCTCGAAGCGGAAGCGCCCGTCTTTGTCCGTCTTAGCTTGGCCGTTGGGTTGGCCTTCACCCTGGAGGTTAACGTAAGCGTTGAGGACGGGTTTGTCGTCGGCGTCCACCACTTGCCCGGCACACTTTAGATTGGCGGGTTTAAGCTCAACCGGATCAATTTCGACCCGGGCAGCATCGGCCGTCTCGGTGACGTTGACGTATTTCTGCCCGTAACCTGGCGCGGAAACGTAAAATCCGTAGCGCCGACCAGGCGGCAGCGCGGGAATCTCAAAGTGCCCCGGCGTGTTGGTGCCCACGCAGAATCCGGTAAGGTGCTGGCCGCTGTTGCCGCTCCAGAACACCAAGGCGGCAGTGGCACCAGCCACCGGCTTGCCGTCGCAGACCGCGTTTCCGACGAGGGTCAGTGCCGGTTCCAACCGGAGGTCGAGCGGGCCGCTGCCTTCCTCCAACTCATGCGCCACCGCGAGATTGCGCACCGTGTCGCGCACGAGCAGGCAGAAGGTCGCGTCGCTCCGTCCGTAACGGCCGGGATCCAACTGGAAGCTGAACCGGCCCTCCGCATCGGTCTGCCGCTTCTTGTCCGAAGAGGCGAAATCGCCCACGACTTGGAACGCCAAGGCGGAGGCCGGCTTGCCGTCAGGAAGGTGAACGACGCCAGCAACCTTGAAACCTGGCTCCGCGTCCGCCGCGGCGACCGGTTTGGCGCTGCCGAACAGGCCAACCGTCCAAGCACACAGAGGTAACACTGCCGCAAACGAAATTCCTTTCCGAAGAACTGTTTTCATGATCGCAGAAGGATTTAGCTGTTCAACCTGTCCTTGGTTCGCCTCCGCGCCGGAGGCAGCCGGCGCGGAGGGAACTCTTAATCTTGGCGGGCGCTTAGTTAGCGCCGCCGCCTTTCAGCGCCTTGATTTCCGATTCGCTGAGTCCGCGGTTGTAGAGCCGCACGTCGTCCACCGCGCCGATGAAGCGTTCTTTTCGCGAAGTGGAGTTATCACCCAGCAAAACCGGCTCGGTGTTGACCGCGAGCGGACCGGAAGCCGTCACCGAATCCACCAGTTCGCCGTCCACGAAGAGCGCCATTCGCTGGCCATCATACACCGCCGCGAGGTGGTGCCATTGGCCGTCATTCAAGCTGCGTTTCGCCGTGACGCGGGTCTGCCTCTTCTTGTCCTTGCCAGTTGTTTGCGGGCCAGCCAGGTGAAAGGCCACTCCGCCAGTGTTTCCATCGAAAGCGATGCCCCAAGTGTCGCTGCCTTTGGCGATGAGTGATTTGAGCGACTTCTCGGACTGGCCCGGTTTGACCCAGAGCGAGACGGTAAGTCCGTCCCGGAAGTCGAAGTTCGCCGCGTCGCCGCAGTCCACGAAATTCCCAGCATCGTCCAACTCGAACGCGCCGCCGAGCCGCCCCTGGCTAGTCCAGCGCGCCGTGCCCTGGACGCGGGCCGGGTGGCGGTTGCCGGAGGCATCGGCCGCCTCCGCGCCAGTGGTTTCGTCGAGTTTCCACCACGCCACGGGGCCTCCGGATGAGGGAGCCTTGGAGTCCTTCGGCGGGAGCGTCAAGGGCCGGGTAAGCACCTTGAAGGGGCCGAAAACGCTGACGGTTGCGGTTAGGGGACGCTGCGCCAATTTGGGCTCTCGCCATGAGAGCGAACAGATGCCACCTCAGCCAAACTCGAAGCTATTGGTGGCGCGGAAGGTGCCACCGACGCTGGCCAGCAGCAGGCGCGGCGGGCGGTCGCGCTGGCCACCTCTTTGAATCTCGACTGTTTCACCAAGACTGCCTTTGAGTTTCAGGCTGAAAGCGACGACGCCTTTGTTGTCCACGGCGGTGAGCGCCGCGACGATTGGTTCGCCAATGGCGAGCGTCACCG
>CAINDV010000341.1 GCA_903847485.1 uncultured Verrucomicrobiota bacterium | reverse complement strand
GTTAAACCCAAACCACCGACTCCAAATTCCAGTCACCATTCAGTGACCAATACCGCCCTTGAACAAACCGCTTCATTGCCTTTCTTTTCGTGTGTTTCGTGTGTTTCGTGGTTCTTTCTTCTGCATGGATACGGCTTAGTGAGGTCGGCGTGTGACAGTTATATCCTCTTACTCAATGCACCGCTCCGGGCCGGGCCCTTCCAAGGGCCTGCATCCCGGTGAATTATCGTGCCCGGAGCACACTTCTCGGATGAGCCGACAAATCACGGTCATTCCCTTGGCACCGAGTTCAGACGGCGTCAAAAATATGGCAACGTATTTCACCGCGGGTCGTATGTCGCGGCACCGGCGGTGACCACTGGGTTTACTTCTCGGCGCGTTTTCTGGTGTAAGTAATCTCCAGCATCTTGAACTCCTTGCCGTCCGGCTCGGTCACATAGATTTCGAAGGCGTGCTTGTTCTGGCCGAGAAAGCGGGTCACGCCACGCTCCTTCTTCTTAGTGCCGGTCCACGGGTCTTTGTATTGGCCGGTAAAGTTCACCACGTCGTTCGTCTTATCGTAGGTGCCGAGGTTGGTGAGGATCGCCGTGCTCATCGTGTCCACCCAGGCGGACGTGTGCTTGTGCTCAAAGGCGTCGTAGCCAAACAGGCCCACGCCGCGAAACGGCAGGGCGAGATCACCGCCCTCGAGTTCTTCCATAAGGAAGCGTCCGTCGAGAATCCATTTGCGCTGGCTCGTGCCTTTGGCCTCCACCAGTTCGGAACCGGACGCGGGCCAGTAGCGTGTGAGTGTCTCCCAACTGCCGGCCATCTGATCCAACCGCTTGTGCTCTGGCCCAGGCATGGCGTAACGGACCAGCGTGTCGGCGGCGGACTCGGCATCTTGGGGGGCGGCCTTTGCAGGCGGGGTGCCGCTGTCAGCGGCGAAAAGCTTGGCGGCACTCAGCAAAATGACAGCCAGCCCGCCAGCCTCATGGAACCGCCCGACACGATGAAATGATTTCAACGCCAGGGCGCAAAGCCGCAAAGCCGCAAAGAGAATTGATTCTGAACATTTGCAGGCACGGAGCAATGATCCCGATCCACTGCAAAAGAAAACTCCACCCTCTCCGCGTCTCTGCGCCTTTGCGACTTTGCGTTGAAACTCCATAAAGCTCCTACAGTTCTTCGATGGTGAGAGTCTGGTCGGCTCTTATGTTGGTCAGTCGTTGTGTCTTACCGCTCGGCCAGCGGATGTCGAGTTCCGACACAATCGTCGCTTCGCCCAAGCCGAAATGAGGGCGCGGATCGTGACTAGAGGCGTAGCTGCCGCCACTGACTCGCTCGCGGACTTGGTCGCCAACCAGACAGCGAATGCGTGCGCCGATGCCGTCGCGGTTGCTGGTGTGACCGATGAGTTTAAGCATGAGCCAGTGGCGGCCCGGAAGCGCTGTGATGTTATGCAGTAGCACGGGTGAGTCGTTCAGGTTGGCCACCAGTAAGTCCATCCGGCCATCGTTGTCAAAGTCTCCTCGAACCACGCCGCGGCCGAGCTTGGTCTGCTTGAACCACGGGCCAGCCGTGCTCGAAACGTCGGTGAAGCAGGCTTTGCCGTCATTCGACAGGAGCTTGTCCGAGTAACCAGTGAGGGAGTTAGCTTCGCCGCGTGAGACATAGAGATCAAGGGTGCCATTCAAGTCGAAGTCGGCCAGCGCCGCGCCCCATTGGATGTGGTCGCCAACGATCTTGGTAAGGCCGGAGGCGAGCGTCTGGTTGTCGAAGAATCCCTTGCCTTGGTTGAGATAGAGACAGCTTTGCGTGAAGTCAGGGACGTAGAGATCAAGGCGACCGTCACCGTTCACGTCGCCGGTTTCCACGGCCATGGCGCCGGTGGTTTCGCCCATCTCGCCGAGCGCCACGCCGGCGCGCAGAGCCTCGTCCTTGAACGTGCCGTTGCCCAAGTTATGCAGGAGGTGATTCTCCGTGGCGTCGTTCGAGACGAAGAGGTCCGGCCAGCCGTCGTCGTCATAATCAAACGAGCCAACCCCCATCGCGCGGCCCTTCGCCTTGAGGCCGGCCGTGGCGGTGACATTCGTGAATCTGCCGTTGCCCAAGTTACGATAGAGTTGGCTCAATGTAGGCGGGTAAGCGAGCGGGCCGGGAAAACTATTCACCTGGCCGTGCTTACGGTTGTAGTCATCATCATACTCGACGTAGTTACCGACGAAGAGGTCGAGCTTGCCGTCATTGTCGAAGTCGATGAAACACGCGCCGACGAAAAAGCCTACGCCCGCGACGCCGGCCTGCTGCGCGACCTCGGTGAAGGTGCCATTGCCGTTGTTATGGTAAAGGCGGTTAGTGCCGTAGTGCGTCTCGAAGAGGTCGGCGAAGCCGTCGTTGTCATAGTCACCCACCAGCACGCCGATGCCATAACCGCCCGGCAAAATACCGGCCTTCTTCGTCACGTCCTCGAAGGTGCCGTCCCCACGATTGTGGTAAAGGCGGCTGGTGGCGTTCTTAAGAGCCTCCGCGTCCGCCGTCTGCGGATCACTTAGGCCCGGCAGGTAACAGCCGTTGACGAGATAGATGTCCAGCCAACCGTCGTTGTCATAGTCGAGCAACGCGCAGCCAACGCCAGTAGCTTCAACGAGCGAAGACATTTCGTTGTCGCCCATCGTGTGCTTGAAGGTAATGCCGGCTTTGACGGTAATGTCTTCGAAGGTAATGGGGGTGGCGGCGAACGTAGGGACAGGAAACACAGAGACGCAAAGGGCGCAGAGGACCGCTGAGGAGACACCTTGCAATTTTGTTCTGTGCGTAGAGGGCCTTGGCGACAGCCCGGCAGGGCGTAAGAGAATAGCCCAGCGTTTCAACGCTGGGAACGCAAGGTCGAATGCGGTAAGTCCCGTCAGGGACGGCAGAAGCCAGAGCCAGTGCGGGACGCAGTCGTTCGTCACCGACGGGACTTGGCTCCGGCCCTGCCAAACCCCACCGATGAATCGGTGGGCTATTCTCTGTCGCCCTGACGGGCTGCTTTGGTTACGGCTCGTTTGCATTGTGTCCTTCGCGTCTCCGCGGTTGTAAAGCCCTTCAGTCTTCATGCCGTGTAAGATCGCCGACGGTGGGCTTGCTGGACCGGGTTTGGTAAGTGCGCAGATAGTCTTGGTGCCCAGCGTCAGCAGGATAGTGCTCAGTCGCCGGATAGGGGTAACTACTCATGCCGTGAAATGGGAGCGGGTCCACCGTTTCAGATAACTTCGTGTTCAAGTCGCCGTCCTTGACCCAGCCGTTGGCATAGAAGACAAAGCTGCGCTTCCAACCGTTGGGCACCGCTGGCAGTTTCGTCGCGTCGAAGTGCAGAGTAAGTTCGTCGCCGGGAGCGATAATGACGAACCTATCGTCAGGGTGAGTGAGCAACGGCGTCACGTCGCCGTAGCGGGTGAGCAGGCCACGCGGCGGATTCCAGGAGCCGTTCGGACTTACAACGTCGTAGTCGAAACGCTCGTAGCCGAGTTCGTCGCGGGTCATCTTCGCAAAGCCCCGGTAGTGGAGGTCGGCTAGCGCGACCGGCAGGGTCGTCAGGCGACAGCGGGCGGCTTCGTCGGAGGTAGTGACAAAGATGCGGTTGAAATAGAGGCACATTGTCGTCGAGAGACGGACCTGCCAGTCCTGGGCCGGAAACTTACCGGTAAGGTCCACCGGCACCACAATGCCTTTGCTCGTCGGCAGGCCCACAGACTCGATAGCTGTCTGCCAATGGCCCTGCGCGTCGCGGACTTCCAGTTTGAGAGGCGTGATCTCGACGTTCGTGTTCTGGAAGATGCCCCACGAAACACTGGAGTCAGGCCAGTAAATCCAGCCGTCGAGATAGAGCATGATTTGCTTCGTGCCGGACAAGTCACCCAGATCGAGCGTGAGACTGTGTGGGCGGGCCAGCCCGTCGTAACTCGTGAGTGGGAACGTCAGATAAGAAGCGTCGCGCTGGCGGATAAGATCTAGGACATCGCGGCCGAGGTCATCCACGGCGGAGTGCGGCAGGCGATGCTCAGACACGGCGAAGAATTTGTCCTCCGGGAACGGTGGGCCGGTGAACATCTCGTTGGGGATGATTTCCAGGTCGGCGGTATGGTCCACCACGCGGAGGTTGGCTTGGTCAAGGAAACAGATTTCCCGCAAGTCTTCGGTGAGCCGCAATTCGTATTGGCCGTTCTTCGCCACGAGTTGGTCTGGCTCAATCTTAGTCAACTCAGTGCAATCGAGTGGGAAAAACTCCTTCGCCGTCATAGGAACCCCAAGCGGGCCGATGCCGAGGATCTCATTGACGAGCTTGAAGCCGTGGCCACCGTCGGCCCAGAGAAAGGCACAGGACGCCGACACCTTGACATATTCTTCGATGTCAAGAACGTGGTCCACGGCCGGTTGAATGACATTCTGCGCCATGCCATTCGGCCAGGTCACTCGCACGACCTGAATGTTAGTAAGACTGCCGAGGCCAAAGTGGACCAGGCTTTCGCGCACGGTCAGCTTCTGGTAATGACCGCCCGCCACAATCTCGACGGTGGAGCCATAGCCGCGCCAGTTCACTTTCTTGCCGGTGAGGCGCACGTCGAGCCAATGGCGCTGGTTGCCGCCGTCGTTGCGCAGGACAATGGGACCGCGGTCGCGTGTCTGGATAACAAGGTCGAGGTCGCCGTCGCTGTCGAGATCGGCGGCGGCGAAGTCGGCAATGGGGCCAGCAACCTTGTCGAGGCCGGTGGCGGCAGTCACATCACGGAATTGACAGCGGCCTGTGCCGGCGAGGAGGCAGAGACGCGAGTTATCGGTTAGAAGGAGGTCGGGCGAGCCGTCATTGTTGAAGTCGAGGACAAGGATGCGGGTTACGGCTTGCAGGTTAGAAACCTGCGATACAGCAGATTGAAAATCTGCGCTACGAGTGAAGTTTGCGCGCCCGTCGTTGGTGTAGAGCAGTAAGTTAGTCCCCACAGCAACGACCAAGTCAGGATGGCCGTCGCGATTGAAGTCGGCTTCAGCGGCGGCCGTGGCGCCTTTGGCCAAGGGTGGATTGAAGGAGCCGCCTTGAGCGAACTTACCCATGCGTTGGTTCAGGAACAGCAAGCTGGGGGTGTTGAAGTTCGCCACGAACAGATCGGTGTCGTTATCACCATCGAAGTCGGCAAAGACGAGATCGCGGGCTTGAGCCAGGCCGACGAGCAGGCCGGCTTCGTCGGTCTGGTCGGTGAAGGTGCCGTTGCCGTTGTTGCGCAAGAGGGCGTTGGCCTGGCCGGGGAATTCGTCGGGCAACGCGAAGTTATCTCTCTTGGGAGGGGTTGAGAGATCGAGGCTGTTGGCGACGAAAAGATCCAGATCGTTGTCATGGTCGTAATCCACAAACGCGGCCCGGCTGCCAAACTGCGGTTCGTTCACGCGGGCTTTCTCGGACACGTCCTCGAAGGTGCCGTCGCCGCGATTCCGATAGAGCACGTTCGGGCCATAGTTGACCACATAGAGGTCGAGGCGCTTGTCATTGTCGAAGTCACCCCAGATGGCGTGCGTGCCCAGGCCGCGATCACCTACCCCAGCCTTCGCGATGACATCGGTAAAGCGCCCGCCGCCATCATTGTGATAGAGGCGATTAGCAGAGGCTTCTTCGTTAGTGCTGCAATTGACAAGGTATATGTCCGGCTGACCGTCGCCATCGTAGTCGCCAATGGCGACGGAACCGCCATTCCACACGACATAACGACGCGCCATCTCCGGGGTGCAGTCAGCGGGAGTAAGTTGGCGCGGAGGCGGCGGCGGAAGCGGTGGCGGCTTCACAGGCGGTGCCAAACCGGACTCTTTCGTCACCTCCACAAAACGGACTTGGGTGGCGAGAGCCGCCTCCAGATCCAGGCCAGCAGGCGGGACTTCGATGATGTAGGAGTATTGGCTGCGCTCCAGAGCCTCAGCGGTCTTCTCTGACTCATCCACGGAGTCCTTGAGGCGGTCAAAGATTTCCGCGTGGCGGGCGGCGCTCTCCACGTTGCCGACGCGGCGATAGAGCGTGATCAACTGATAGTGGCAACTGGGGTTGTTCGGCTCGCGCTCGACGGCCGCCTTCAGGGTGGCAATGGCATTAGTGTATAGCTCGGCCGCCTTCTGACACATCGCCAGGTTGTAGTAAGCGCCAAGGCACACTGGATCGCCAGCTACGACGCGCTGGAGGCTTGCGATGGCTTTGGGGAACTCGCCCTGGCGCTTGAAGACGATGCCGCGAATGTAGTCGGCGCCCAGCAACTTAGGGTCCATTCGGCTGGCTTGGTCGAGCGTTGCCAGGGCGTTGGTGTAATCCCCAGCGCGCATCAGCACGAGACTAAGGTTGAAGTAATCGGGGGCGGAGTTGGGAGCGAGTTCGACGGCGCGGCGGAACTGTTCAACGGCGGATTTGAAGTCATCGTTCTCATAGCTGGCTTTGCCGAGTTGGCGGCAAGTGTCGAGGGCGGAAGAATCCGCTGCGAAAGCTGGCGCGGGGCAGAGCATGGCCACGAGCAAGAATGCAGTCCCGAAGGCTACCAAAATCCGAAGTCCGAAGTCCGAAGTCCGAAGGAAATCCGAATACCGAAATCCGAAATCCGCGTGAGCGACTGGCGGCGACCGGCGGTGGTGGCACCGACAGATCCCCGAAACCCGCCGTTTGCGGCGGCAGTTTGTTTCGGACTTCGGACCTCGGACTTCGGACTTTAAGCTCATTTCTCCACCCAGATCAAATTCAAGTCTGTGTCCACGGGATTCTTCAGCGAGCGGAGTTCCGTGATGAACTGGATGATGTCGTTCGTGCCTCGAGCCAGCAGGTCGAGACGATGCTTCAAGTCGGGGGACTTAGGGTATTGAACGCCGCCGGCCTCCCAGGTCTGTTTGGCCAGGCCGACGTTCTCTTCCAGGCCGGCGTCGAGGTTCTTCATGTAGGAGTCACCGAGGCCGACGTAGGCGAGGGCAAAGTGCTCGCGCTGTCTTTCCGGCGGGAACTTAGTTTGCATGGTGATAAGTTCGGTGAACTCCTCTACGGCGATAGGTGCATGGTTGAGTTTGCGCGGCCAGTGAAGATGGTTCATCGCGACCACAAACTTAGCGGCCCAGCATTCCGGGTCTGTCTTTAGGATCCCGTCCAGTGTCTCAATGGATTTGTTGGAAAGCTTGCCCTGCGCGACAATGCCGAGTTTGGGATAGGGCATCTTGTCCACGTAGGCGAGGGCTTTGTTAAGGGAGGGCATGAGCTTGCCGGGGGCGCGGTCGCTAAGATCCTCGAAGAAGCGGATGGAGCGGTCGTAATAGGCGGAGCCGTACCGGCGGATGAACGTGCGGTAGGTGTTGGCATAAAGCAGGCGGTCAGGATCGCGGAGCATTGCCTTCTCCAGTTCGCCAAGCGCGGCGGTCTGACGGCCCTGCCGGTCGAGCAGCACCGCAAAGTAGTAGCGGAGTTGCGGGTCGTGCGGATCCTTTTCCACAGCCGCTTTGCACTTGAGATACTCGCGCTTGAACTCACCGAGCTTGGCCCAGTCTGTGGTGTCATCCTGCCGGGTGAGCTTGGCGGCTTCGGCTTGGGCCTTCTCGCGCTCTAACTCCTGCCGGCGCGCTTCGGCTTGCGCTTCCTTCCACTTCTTGCGTTCGGTGAGGTAAGAGTCCGGGGCGTTTTCGGCGAACTTGACAAGCTGGTTTAATTTGAGGTTATCGTGCTTCTCGACATAGCCATTGGGCCAGCGGATTTCGAGCCGGTCTATTACTTTCGCCTGAGCCAGCCCGAAGTGCTGACGGAAGGGTACCTGGCTGTGGTCACCATTGCCGCCGTTGACTTCGCGAATGTATTTCTTATCGCCGCAAGTCACCGTGAGGCGGGTGCCGATGGCGTCGCGGTTGCAGTGTTCGCCTTCGAGGTCCACCTCCAGCCAACTATTCTTGTTCCCGATGTCATTGCGGTAGAAAACGCCCTCCTGTCCTTGGTTCGACAGGTAAACGTCCAAGTCGCCGTCGTTGTCGAAATCGAAGATGGCGAGGCCGCGTCCATCGTGCGTGTCAGCGAGGCCGAGGTCGGCGGCGACTTCTTTGAACGTCTCGTTGCCCTCATTGTGGAAGACGCGCTTCGGCTCGTAACCAGCGAAAGTGGAATCGCCCATCATGGGCCAGTTCATCGCGTCAATCGGGTCAAAGCCTGGCTTAGTTACGGTCGTGGCCAGCTTGGCGAAATACTCGTCCTTGGGATTGCCACTGATGTAGCCGTTAGCCACCATGATATCCAGCCAGCCGTCGTTGTCGTAATCCCAAAACCGCCCGGCCCAGGCCCAGCCGGCGTCAAACACTCCCGCCTCGAAAGAGATGTCCTTGAAGGTGCCGTCGCCCATGTTGCGGTGGAGGCGATTGCCTTCCTTGACGTATTCCTTGGTATAGATGTTAGCAATGTAAAGGTCGAGCCAGCCGTCGTTGTTGAAGTCACCCAGGTCAATGTTCATTCCCTTGTAAGTGTCCCAGCCGATAGTCTGATCGCTTGCGTCGGTGAAGGTGCCGTCGCCGTTGTTGCGATAGACCTTGTCCGGGCCAAAATCGTTCGCGATGAAAAGATCCTGGTCGCCATCGTTGTCATAGTCGGCGGTGCCGACATCGAGGGTCCAGCCGGGATCGTCCAGTCCCAGTTCGTGTGACACATCGGTGAAGGTGCCGTCGCCATTGTTGCGATACAGCACATTGGGGCCGCCGTCGCGGGCGGTCTCGAAGTCCTCGTGCATGACGCGGGTGTCCTTGAGATTGAAGAGGTCCACGCGCCGGAAGTAGTTACCGATGTAGAGATCGAGGAAGCCGTCGTCGTTGTAATCGAGCCACACGCCAGCGTTGCCGTTGCCGACGTAACCCACGCCCGCCTTGGTGGTCACGTCGGTGAAGGTGCCGTCCCCGTTGCTATGGTAAAGGCTGTTAGTCCCCCAGCGCACAATGTAGAGGTCGGGCCAGCCGTCGTTGTCATAGTCACCCCAGACCGCGTCCATGGTCGCTCCGCAGCGATTGACATCCGCCAGGCCGGCCGCCGCCGCGACATCGGTGAAGATGCCATTGCCGTTGTTGCGAAACAGTTGGTTGCGCGAGCCGAGTTTGGAACTGCTCACATAGAGGTCAATCCAGCCGTCCTTGTTATAGTCACAGGCCGCGGCGCAGGCACCGACCGAGGCCATCCAGGGCATGATGCGCTCGAGTTTCTTGTCGAGGACGACTTTCTCGTGGCGATGGCGCACGCCAGCCTGGTCGGTGATGTCCGCGAAAGGTTTGTTGGTGGAGGAGTCGGCTGCCGCAGCGTGGACGAGCCGGGCGCTCCCAGTCAAGATGGCGGCAAGCGAAACCACCAGCAGCCAGGCGCTTTGTGCGTGCCTGTTACAACGGCGTTTTCCATTACTCATATAGAACCTCGAATCTTCTGCTTCCTGGTGTGGAAGCGTTGTCGGTCCGGCGATTCTCATTAAAGCCCTGCCACCCCCCGCCGGGTGAGGGCACCCGGCCTACACCCCCCCACAAAACCGCCGTCTTGTAGGCCGGGTGCCC
>CAINDV010000340.1 GCA_903847485.1 uncultured Verrucomicrobiota bacterium | reverse complement strand
GTGCATGCGCTGGGTGAGGTCCACCAGCTTGGCCAATGGCAGGACCAGCTTGTCGTGGATGCGCGTGCCTTCCTTGGCGTCGTCGGTGTCGAAGGCGGCGACGATCTTGAGGCCGCACTGCTCGAACTTCTTGTAGCCCAGCAGCGCCGCTCCCAGGCTGCCGGCGCCGACCAGGAACGCTTCGTTGACGTTCTTCCAGCCGAGGAACGACTCGATCTGGTCCACAAGGTCGTTCAGCACGTAGCCGACCCGCGGACGGCCCACGATGCCTGCCGCTTCCAAGTCTTTCCGGACTTGGGCGGCGTCCAGTTTGAGGTTCAGGCTGATGTCCGTGCAGGAGACGTTTTCCCGGCCGGACTGCTGGAGCTCCTGGAGAAAACGGTGGTAGAGCGGCAACCGTCTCAGGGTTGGCTCGGGCACTGTCTTGCTCACGTTCAGGCTCATGCGGTGCGAATCAGGAAAAATTTCTTGATTCAGGAAACCGCAATTTTGCCGCCCCGTCAACGCCTTTTTGGAAAAAGATTTGCCGCGGTGCATCCTGAAGTTGTTGGAGCGCCGGCCTCTGGCCCGGCGCGTTCGCGCCCCGGCCATCGTCCAGTTCGCGCCGGGCCGGAGGCCGGCGCTCCGCGCGCTGGAATCGCTTCGGCACCGATAAGGATGCATTGGATTCGCCGGAGGCGCATCCCGAACCTGTTGGAGCGGTAAACTCCGGTGCGGAGCGGTTTGGGAACCGCCATCAAACGGGCGGGGAACTGCGGTGGGAAAGCGTTACTCGTGGACGGGCTCGTCGGCGGAAAGCGTGGTCAATTCCGCCAACAATCGCGCCATCGGTAGCCCCACGACATTGGTGAACGAGCCGTCCAGCGCTTCCACGATGAGGTGTCCTTCCTCCTGAATCGCGTAGGCACCGGCCTTGTCGAGCGGCTGGGTGCGAGCCAGGTAGTCGCGGATTTGCGCGGCGTTGAGCGGGCGAAAAGTGACCAACGTGCTGGCGGCGAACAAGCTCTGCCAGTGGGCGCGGAGGTGGATCAGGCAGACGCCGGTGATGACTTCGTGCGTCTGGCCTTGCAGCGAGGCCAGCATCTGCTGCGCTTCCTCAAGGTTCGACGGTTTGCCGAAGACCCGCCGGTCCAAAACAACCTCCGTGTCGGCCCCGATCACGATGGCGTCGGGATGCTGCTTGGCGACGACCCGGGCCTTGCGGTAGGCGTTGATCTGGACCGCTTCGTGCGGCGTCAGATGGTCGGGTTGGAGCTCGAACACCTGAGCGGGGAGGACCAGAAACTCGAGGCCGGCGCTTTGGAGCAATTGGGCGCGGCGCGGGGAGGCTGAGGCGAGAATCAGCGGCGTAGGATTCATAGTTGATCACGAACGGCGGCTTTCATGAAGGAGCGATGAGAGTTTAGTCCACACCGCTGCGAAGTCCAGCTTCCCACAACCGTCTTAAACCTGTGCATCCCCAAGTTGTCGGTGTCAAAGAACGCCCGGTGAGGGCACCGGGCCTACAGCGGTGTGCGCTCGCTGTTGTAGGCCGGGTGCCCCCACCCGGCGTCCACCGAAGTAACCGACAACTTGGGGATGCACCGCTGTTGCGCTGCCAGGGTAGTTCCCGCGCCTGCTTTCGGCCCCAAACCGCGCCTTTCCGCTCTTCCCACCGTCGCCTAGCAGGCCATCGCCCGCGCCAGCCAGAGAAGCCTACCCCGCCCGCCTGACGTTCCCGGTCCTGCCCTTGACCGCCGCCGCCGCCCTTCCTTTGGGCTACGGCCCGGCCGGAGCGTCAAGGATGCTGCGCGTGGCCCGCAACCGGAAGAAGCGCATCTGCGAAGCGACGCCGTACGTTCCGGGATAGGCCGGCAGCCAATCCGCCAGGTTGGTGCTGCTCTCCATCCGGATCGCCACCGGGCCGGCGGCATCCGGCTCAACCGCCAGCAGGTTCGACGGGGAAGCGAAATCCTCAGCGCGAGTAATTGAAAACGTGGCAAAACTGGCAAGGTCCCCATAGGCGGTCTGATTCTGAGTGCCGTAGATAGCTACGCTCCCAGGGCCAACCAGGGCAAACGGCGTCGGCGTTTCGGCGGAGCCACCAGCATTAATTAAGTACCACTGACGATTCGTATTCGTGTCAGAACCGACTTGGTATGCTAGACGTGGATAGGGCCTTCCCCCAATCATCTTGCATACCTCGCCTGCCTTGAACGTGATGGTCCAGTTGGTGAGGGTCCAGTTGGTAATCATAGTCCAAGGGTTGAAGCCGTTGCTGAATACTTGGAGTCGGTAAGTGTTGGTGTAGGCTGAAGAGGTTGCCCGCGGATAATAACTTTCCGGGGCAGAGGGATCACCCGAGGCAAAGATCGTCACGATTTCAGCACGCACGGCAGCCACCGCCACCGCCAAAAGAACTCCGCAAGCAGCAATCTGGTATCTGGGCTCGCTAATTGACTCAACCTACCCCAAGGGCTTGGGGTTGCCACCGCAGAGTTGTTTGTAAGGCGCTGGGGAAACCACCACTGCCTGCTGCACCAATCGATAAAACAGTTTGCCGCGGGAGGCGGATCTTCGC
>CAINDV010000339.1 GCA_903847485.1 uncultured Verrucomicrobiota bacterium | reverse complement strand
GCGAAGATCCGCCTCCCGCGGCAAACTGTTTTATCGATTGGTGCAGCAGGCAGTGGTGGTTTCCCCAGCGCCTTACAAACAACTCTGCGGTGGCAACCCCAAGCCCTTGGGGTAGGTTGAGTCAATTAGCGAGCCCAGATAGTTAATTTTCTACGTTCTCTGCGTTCTTTTGCGGCTCAACTGCTTCTTTTAGGTTCATGGTAGGCTCTTGCAAAACTCCCATGCCGGTAGGGCGAGGCTCCTGCCGAGCCGGCATTGGGCGCGTGTTTCGACGGCTCCGCAGGAGCGTCGCCCTACCGAAATGAGGGTTTTGAAAGGGCCTCATGGTCAAGGCGGCTTGGTGGTGTTTGGGGGCGTTCAGCAAGCGGTTTGGGCGGTCCAGCGGCGGAGTTTCGGCTTTGAGCGCGGGCACAGGTGTGCTACAGAAAGGGCAGTGGCAGCGATGACAACAACTTGAATTATGGCAACGAAGACATTGACGATGGAAATCCCGGTGGCCGAGGCCGCGAAGTACGCCGCGGGCATTGCGGGGTACTTGGCGAAGATTGACCGTTCGTTGGAGCGTAGCCGGAAGCGGCAGGCCGAGATCGCGAAGCTGAAAGTGCGAACGCGCGCGACGCTGGCGGAGTTGAAGGCGCTGAGGTGAGCTATGTGGAAACATTTATTGACGCTGACGGCGCGGTTCTGGCGGCTGGCGGAGGACAACGAGCGCAACGAGACGGCCATCAAGGAATTGCGGCAGGATCTGGACGGTTTGGCGGACCAAGTGAAGTGTCTGGCGTTTGAGTTGCGCCGCACCCAGGAGAACGACGCCCACGAACGGGAGAAGATGGCGCTGCGGTTGGCGAACGAGTTGCTCCGGTTTGAACGCCGGCTGCCGGCGCCGCGCAAGGGGCAGGCTTGAACCAATGGTCTGAAGGAGCAAGGGGGCCTTGACCCGCAGGGCCGGGCCGTTCACCTTTTGCCAATGACTACGACGATTAGTGTGCAGGCGAAAGGGCAGTTGGCTTTGCCCAGGGAGTTTTGTGCCCGCAAACACCTCAGAGCCGGCACGGCGTTGCGCGTGACGGAAGTGGGGGAGGGACTCTACCTGACGCCCATCCCGGAGCCGACGGAGGCGGAGTTGAAGCAGGTGCTGGCCGCCGCCGGGTCGCTGCTGACCTCGCAAACGGCCGCGGAAGAAGCCTTGGTGGCACAGGAGGTTGCTGCTTATCGGTCGGAACGGCGACGCCAGCGGCCAGGAACGTCGTGTTGGACACGAACGTGGTGGTGTCGGCGATTTTCTGGCCCGGCGAGTCGCGCGATTGCTTGGTGGCGTGGGCGAGGCGGCGTTTTCACCTGGCGGTAACGGCACCGGTTTTCGCGGAGTATGGCGCGGTGGCGCAGCGGCTGCGGGCCAAACGACCGCAAGTGAACCCCGGGCCTTGGCTGAAATGGATCGAAGCAAAGGCGCTGGTGTATGAACCCGTTCCTTTGGGGAATCAGCGGAGTCGCGACGCGGAGGATGATCCTTTTTTGGCCTGTGCCTTGGCGTGCGGGGCGAAGATCCTGGCCTCGAAGGACCACGATTTGTTGGTGTTGGGGAAGCCGTTTGGGGTCGAAATCCAGACGCCGAGGCAGTTCTTGTCGCGGTTGGAGCGGGATTGAGGGCGGTTGGGTGGAGAGGTGACGGAAGCCTCCGGTGGAGCGGGCGGGGTCGGTGCGCCGGGCCGACCGGCGGGGCCATTGCCAGCCGGATCGCCGGTCCCGGCGACGGCGGATTCTGGGTATGCGATAGGTTCACGCACCATGACTCGACAAAGAGCCACCAGAGGTTACGCGGAAAATGCAGTTTTTCGGAAACGTCCACGGGAGGTTCCGGCGCAGTCGGCCGGGGGATGACAGGGGGGCAACCGGTGTGGACAGTGTGTGCCGAAACAGGCAACGAATAAACCGATGCATGAGTGTCACGGAACTGAAAGCGCAAGCGGCGGGGCTGCCGATTGAGGAACAAGCCGAATTGGCCGAGTTTCTGGCCGAACGGCTGCGTCGGAACGACCCCGCGTATCGGCGGGTGCTGGCTGGTTTGAGGGATGACCCCGACCCGGCTCACTGGGTTTCCTGGAGGCAGGTCAAGAAGCAGGACGGTAACTGAGCATTGGGCATGGGGTTCAGTTACGAGTTGTTCCTGCACTGCGAGGCGGCGGCGTGTTTCCATGCGCTGCGGCGGGCGGAGAAAGAGCCGTTGCGGCGCTTCCTTGATGCCTTGGAGGAGTATCCCCACCTGGCCGGAGAAACCACGGAATTGGATGCGGTGGGCCGGGCGGTAGAGGTCAAGGCGGTGGGCCGGTTGAAGGTGGTTTATTGGACCGATCATGCGATGAAGGAGGTCAAGGTTCTCAGAATCGAGCACTGGCAACGGGGCTGACCATAATCACGCCGTTCCGCCATAACTCCGAAATTGAATGGCCACAAAGGAACACGTAGAGCGCGAACAGAGAAGCCGAGTAGTCATTCGAGCGGAGAATCATCAGACGGTCCTTCTCGCTTCAGGAATCGCCCGTATTTCTTTGTGTTCTTTGCGTTCTTTCGCGGCTAACTGCGGTTTTCTGGTTCAGTGCGGACGGCACACGGCATAGTCTGTCCGCCCACTCTCGGTTGCCGCCCACAGATTCAGCGGGCAGATGCCTTGCCCATAGCGCAAGGTGCGCACACTCCCGTCGGCAAAGGCGTGATTGGAACCGCCGGATTTGTTTAGCAACCATCCCGCACCGCCATGCCGGCTCTCCTCCAAGTCCCCCAGGTAGCGTTCGGCGTCCACATTCAGCACTAGGTAGAATTGGGCCGAAAGCGAGGCTTTCTCACCGAAGAGGATGGTATCGGCCGGACGGCTGATGACCGACTCGCGCAGTGCCGGAAATGGTACGCCCTTCGGCGGCGGGCTGCCACCCTGCATCTCCAGCACGGCATCCTGGAATCCATTCATCAGATAACTTCGCGGGGCACTGTCAGCCATGCCGTTGGTGACGGCCCCAGCTTGGTTCGCCGCGAGGTCGCCCGGACAGCGCAGCAACTGAAGGTCGGAATAGTGAGGTCGAAGTTGCGTCGGCCAGAGATGGAAGAACAACTCTCGCGGCGGCATCCGTCCGTCGTGGTCGAGCGTGTAAAGGCGTAGCGCCAGGCCTATTTGGCGCATGTGACTGGAGCAGGCGATGCGCTGGGCTGAGCCTTTGGCACGGCCCAACGCCGGCAGGAGCAAGGCCGCCAGAATGGCAATGATCGCAATTACCACCAGGAGTTCAATCAAGGTGAAGCCCCGGTGGTAACGCCGAGTGGGTGTGGATGAAGGTTGTTTCATGGCAGTCAATGTTGGTCGTGTGGCTCCGCTATTACGGCATCCGCAGGCGGAAGTAGCGTGGCGCTCCGGTCGTCGTAACCTGGACGGTGTTGCTGCCGTTGACCACGGTGGGGGTGGTGGGCCAGTTGACCCACACGGGGTTGGTGGGCGAGGTGGCTGATTGCAGGGTGAAATTGATAGCATTGGTCGGCCATCGCAGTGTCATCTGGTTGCCGCTGCGCAGAAACGCCAGGCGCGTGTCGCTGTACAGCAAGGGGATGATCTGGTTCTCAAAGGTGGTCCGGGACTGGGATCCGATATACTTCTTCCGCAGGCCGTTCTGCCGGTCAATGATGAAGGTGGTCGGGATGGAGCCAGTATAACCGAAGGCCTGCGCCATCGCGCTGTTGGCCATGACCATCGGGTAATTGATCGCCGGGGTCCAACTGCTCAGGAAGCTCTGCACGGTTTGCGCGGTATCGCTGACATTGGCCCCCACGATCACGAGGCCATCCCTGCGATACTTCTCCTGCAACGCGACAAAATCCGGCATCTCCGCCAGACAAGGGCCGCACCAGGTGGCCCAGAAGTTAAAGATCACGACCTTGCCGGCGTAGTTGCTGGAGGCCACCGCCGCGCCGAACGGGTCAACCGTCGCCCACGCCGGCGCTGAAGGCGGCGGCACCGGAGGGCCGAGCTTTACCGAAAGCTGCACACTGCCCGCAGCGCCACCGTAACCATCCACGGCAATGGCGTAGGTCTGGCCGGCGAGGACGTTGACAACCAGCTTGCTGGTGTAAATCGCGGCGGCGCGGTCTTCATCGTCGTTGCTGCCCACGAAGGTCAAGGCGGAAACAGACGATCCGGTGTAGAGTCCCACTAGCGTATCGAAGCTGCTTCCGGCGGTGCTGATCGTGACGCCGCCATCGGCCGGCGCCGTCCACGACCACCAGACCGAAGCGCCCCCGGCATTGCCGGCATGGTAGGGCTCGCCGTTTTCCCAGGTCGCGCCGACGCTGCTGCCGCTGGCGACGGCATTGGAGCCGACTAGTTGGATACGGTTGGCGAACGCATCGTTCGCCGGTTGGGCCTGGCTGTGGGTGGTTGCCAGGCTGAAGGCGGCCAAAGCCGCGCTGATTACTGTGCCGCAACGCATGGCGGCAGCTTGCATGAATCGGTTTGTCATAATATGAATTTTGATGTTTGTTGTTTACCGTCACCCCATGACTCGACAATTGGTCAGGCAAGGTTACGCGGGATGTGAAATTTTGCGAAAACTCGAAAATCGTTGATCGTTATCAAAAGAAGGCGGCGGCTTCTCATTGCCAACAGCGGAGCCGGTGTACATTTTCATGCGATCCGCTAGGCTTGTCATTCTGGACGAAATTGCACGATAGCATTCGTGCTGGGGCTGCGACCGCCGCTGTCCACTTCTCCACGCAAAGGAGCACCGGTTACAGGGCACCGATGGCTTTGGCAGCCACAAACCTGAATCTGCACTCGGTCGCTCATCCCGCCCCCATCCGCCCCCGGCAACTTCCAGCCTGGTCAGATTCGCGTTCGCGATGACATTTACAGGTTGGCGCTTGCGCGGGGGCAATTCCAACGGCATTCGCAAAGGGTAGCTGTCCCATTACGGTTCTACGATGACAGTGCCGGAGAGTCGGTAAAACGCCGCCGGGTCGGCAGGGGACAGGTCGTCCAGGATCAAATTACCTCCCCCACGGTACCAGCTTTGGCTAGGCGGCATCCACCACGTCCCCAATTCAGTGGACCGCCACAGGCGATAAAGGCAGCCGGGCTGGTAAGGCGTGGTCAGGCGGCTGCGATCCGGGAGGCGATTAAGTTGGAGCGCCGGGAGCGCAGCATTGTTGGTGGCGCGGGCACCGTAGAGGCCCAAGCCGCTGCGGATGGCGTTATCCCAGTCGCCGGTGAAGACCCACCAATTAGCCAGGCCCTGAGCGCCAAAGGCGATGTGGTTCTGGCG
>CAINDV010000338.1 GCA_903847485.1 uncultured Verrucomicrobiota bacterium | reverse complement strand
GCGAAGATCCGCCTCCCGCGGCAAACTGTTTTATCGATTGGTGCAGCAGGCAGTGGTGGTTTCCCCAGCGCCTTACAAACAACTCTGCGGTGGCAACCCCAAGCCCTTGGGGTAGGTTGAGTCAATTAGCGAGCCCAGTACTGGTATTTCATGGACGGCAATCTCAATGGCAAGGAGATGACCGCCGATCTGGAATCCATGAAGGCGGCAGGTCTCGGCAACCTGGTCTTCCTGGAGGTGGACGTTGGCATCCCCAAGGGACCGGTCAGGTGGATGACCGCGCCGTGGCAGGAGCTGTTTGTCAAAACCGTCCGCGACGCGGAGCGTCTGGGCATCGACATCACCTTTGGGATCGGCCCGGACTGGGGTCGCCCGGCCCGGATCGCGCAAGCGCGCGCCCTGCTGGCCCAAAGCCCCACCCCACCGGCGCCGCCGCGGGAACCGCTCCTGACCGTCCGACCGGTAGCCGCCGCTCCGTTAGTCTGCCCGTCTTGCGGTCACGCAGCGCTGGTGCTGATCCGCGTCATCGACCGCCCGCACCTCCCCAGCCTCTGCGACACGTCATGAAAGCCTGCACGCGACTCTCGCTATCGGCGCCGGTATGGCCAGCGGCCGCCCACGCGCAACCGCTGGGGGTGCCGATCATTGGTCCTTGGCGAAGATCCGCCAGCCAGGGCCGGGTGCCCCACCCATGGCCGACCTCCTGGCAAGTTCGTTACCGTCTGCCGCAGGGACTTTCCACCGCCGCTTGGGTGCGTCGTCAGCTTGGTGCCTGCTGGGCAGAGCCATTGGCACTCCCACTCCCGCCGATGCTTTCCCCTGTGGAGCGCTAAGCCGAAGTCGCCGCCTCAGCGGTTCAGTTCAATGGCAGTGTATCCGCAAGGGTTCGGAAGAACGCCCAACTGTTAAACCACCCGATGGAGACGAACCCTTGCGGATACACCGCTAAGCAATGAACCCTTGCGGATACACCGCTAAGCAATATGTAGCACACTACATATGTGACGATAGACGACTGTGGACGGAGCCACAGGTTTATTCCATGATTCTCATGACAAACAACTGCTGGAACGACCTCATGTCGCTGTCAGTAAATGTTTCAGTAACCCAGTAGGAAATGGGTAGGAACGGGTAGGGAACGAGTAGGTGCTGAGTAGCCTTGACTATCAGCGGTTTGCTGCGAGAATTTGCTCAGGAAATAGAGCATAAACCGCTCGATTCTGACTCCCGCCTCCATTCGCAAGTGATTGTGCACCAGTCGTTTAGGAGGACGAGTGACCGCCACTGTGTCTGAAAATGTGTCTGGTTTGGCTACTGGCCCATTACACGGCCACTATTCGTCAATACTCGGCCACTACTCGTTAACGGCGGGTTTCGGAAGCTGACATCCTTGCGCTCATGAACGAAATCATGAACGCCAAATACCGCATGTATCGCCGCCAGCGCGGCGTGTTTTACGTGTTCGATCGCCATACCGGCAAGCGTGAGAGCCTGCAAAGCGCCGACGAAAACGAGGCCCGCCGACTCCTGCACGCCCGGAACGAAGCCCACCAGCAACCGCTCATCAACCGCCAGATCGCCCGCGCCTACCTGGCCGTTGGCGATCCCCAAATCACCCGCCGCACCTGGGCCGACGTGACGGCGGAGATCATCAAGCTCAAGACCGGCGTCACCCAGACGCGCTGGCAGGTCGCCAGCAAAGACCACGCCTTCCAAGCCCTCCGCGACCTGCCCATCTTCGCGACGCAGGCCGAGCATTTCCTGCGGGCGCTGGAGCGCGGCGGGGTGTCCACCAACGTCTATCTGCGGCGGATTCACAACTTCGCCCTCGACATGGGCTGGCTGCCCTGGCCGATCCTGCCCAAAAAGCGTTGGCCGGTTGTCCGGTTCAAGGAGAAGCGGGCGATCACCCACGCCGAGCACCAAGCCATTGTCGCCGGGGAAGCCAATGGCGAACGGCGCGCCTTTTACCAACTGCTCTGGGAAACTGGCGGCTCGCAATCCGATATCGCCACCCTGACGTGTGAGAGTGTCAATCGCCAGGAGCGCGTGCTCGCCTACTCCCGCCACAAGACCGGCACCATGTCCCGGCTGCACTTTGGCGAGAATGTCGAAAGGCTGCTTGACCAGCTACCCCAAACCGGGCCGCTGTTCCCGCGTTTGGCCAAGATGCACGAGAAGCACCGCGCCCAGGAGTTCCGGGAACGATGCATTGTGGTAGGGATCGAGGGCATCTCGCTGCATTCCTACCGGTATGCGTGGGCCGAACCGCGCGGGTGGCCGGCTACCCGGAGCGGTTTGCCCAAGAAGCGCTAGGCCACAACAGCAAGGCGGTGCATCGCGCCTACGCCCGGCACGCCAAGGTCGTGTTGCCGTCGCTGGAATCCTTCGAGAAGAAGGAGTCAGATCCGAAAATCCTCCCCTTCCCTACCGG
>CAINDV010000337.1 GCA_903847485.1 uncultured Verrucomicrobiota bacterium | reverse complement strand
TACGTCGGCTCCTGCAGGGTGTTGCCAACCGCCCGCCCTGGCTGCCGCCCACACCGCGCTGGATAAGGCCGTGGATAAGTGCTACCGCGGCAACCCTTTCCCCAGCGACCGCGCCCGGGTGGAGCACCTCTTCGCCCTCTACGAACGCCTCACCGCCCCGCTCGCCGTCGGCCCCCGCCGGCGGCCCGGAAGGCGGCCCGATAGGCGGCAATCTTCTCCCTGTTTTTGGCCCGGTAGGCTTTGCCCTGCGCCGCAATCTCCGCCTTGTGCGTGGCGTAGTAGGCTTGGACCTTCGCCTGATTCTTGGCGCGGTAGGCTTGATGCTGCGCCGCAATTTTCGCCTTGTTCCTGGCGCGGTAGGCTCGGAAATACGCCTTGTTCTGGGCGTAGAAGGCTTTGTTCCTGGCCACAACCTTCACCTCGTTCTTGACACGGTAGGCTTGGCCATACGCCGCTATCTTCGCCTTGTTCTGGGCGTAGTAGGCTTGGCGTTGCGCCGCAATTTTCGCCTTGTTCCTGGCGTAGTGGGCGGCTTGGCGGGCCGCAATCTTCGCCTGGTTCTGGGCGTAGTAGGCTTGGGCATACTCCGCCAGCTCCGCCTTGTTCCTGGCGCGGACGGCTTGGGCACTTGCCACCCGGTTCAACTGGGTCTTCTTCACGGCGGGAAGTTATACTGCGGCCGCCTGGTCCGCAAGGGTGCGTGGCGGACGACGCGGCGGCAGCAAAGGGCGGCTGTCAATTACCGGGGCTGACCCCTTTAATGCCCCCTTTAGGCCCCTTTTCTAGCGGCGAACTGGTGTTCGCCGCCAGCTTTTCGACCTTATGAGCGCGGGTTGGGGGAGAAGTTGGCGGCGAACACCAGTTCGCCGCTACGCGGACGACTCGGCAGCAGCGGATAAAAGCCAGGCACCGGCGGAAGTAAAGGGTGGCTGTCAATTACCGGGACTGACCCCAAGACCCGCCCAGCCCGGCCGCTGACCAGCAGCGCCTCGGCGGCGCGCCAGTTCGGGAGAGCCGCGCCGCAGCCCTGCCCGACGAGGTCGAGTGGGAACACGTCTGGCCGCAAGCCGAGGCGCTCACTCACATAGCTGGTCAGCCCCGGGCGCAGATAGCCGGTGCCAGTGCTGGTGCTAACGGCGGCGATCTCACGGGCCGCGCAGCCGGCATCCCGTAAGGGCGCGTTCCGCCGCCTGCGTGGCCAGCGCCGGGGCGTGTTGCGCGAATCGGGCGTTGAGCGTATTGGGGTTCATGTCCAGCCCATCAGTCAGTTCTCGGAGCGCGAGATAGCGGGTCTCGTTGCCGTTGTCGCCGAGCAACACCTGCTTCAACTGAACCGCCCCTGCCGGCCCTGCGCCACAGATGAGCGCGGAGGAGCGCACCGCGGTCCAGCGAGTCACCCGGGAGTTCCGGAACCGGCTCAAGCAATGGCTCGTCACAATGCTGACGAACAATTCTGCGGACTAGATTGCCAAACGCCCCCGGCTCGCCTAGCCTCCCCGCGTTCGGTGCCAGAAATCGTCATGAGCAAAATCTTTGTCAGCTACCGCCATGTGGACCCCGACCAGCAACTGGCCCGGCAGTGGGTCGCGGCTCTGGAGGCCGGCGGGCACAGCGTCTTCTGGGACACCAAACTCAAAGTCGGCCAGCGCTGGGCGGACGAGATCGGCCAGAACCTCCGCGACGCTCAATTCTTCGTCGTGCTCGTTTCGGAGGAATCCATGCGCAGCGACATGGTTCGGGAAGAAGTCCTCCTGGCGCACCAACTCTCCAAGCAGCCTGAGCGGGCGATGACCCTCCTCCCCATCCGCATCGCCTACACCGGCGCGTTGCCCTACGACCTCGCTGCCCGGCTTGATCCAATCCAATACACCCTCTGGAAAACCGACGCCGACTCCGCCCGCGTGACGGCGGAAATCTGCGCCGCCGTCAACTCCGCCCAACCACTGCCGCGCACGTCGGCCGAGTCCGACACCACCATCCGACGCCTGTTTGAAGCCACAGAGAAGAAGGGTGCGCCCTTGCCCAAGGCCGAACTCCGTTTCGAGGCCGGCACCCTCAGGCTGGACTCCCCGTTCTACGTGGCCCGCCCGGAAGACGCCTTGGTGCTCGGTCAAGTCCGCTCTCCCGGCGGGGTCACGGTCATCATCAAGGGCGTCCGCCAGATGGGCAAGAGTTCCCTCCTTGCGCGGGCTGCCACCACCGCCCGCGTGGCCGGTGCCAGGGTGGTCCATCTCGACTTCCAACTGTTGGAGTCCAGCCACCTCAAGGATCTGGATAGTTTGCTGCGGTGGATGGCCCGCCGCATCGCCGACGAGTTGCGTCCGACCGTGAAGCCAGACGAGGTTTGGAGCGACGACGACGGCCCCAGATGGAGCCTCTCGACCTACCTCGAAACAGCCGTCCTCACCGCCTCGCCCAAACCGCTCGTCCTGCTCCTTGATGAAGTGGACCGGGTCTTCGACCATTCCGACTACTGCGGGGATTTCTTCGCCATGATCCGCTACTGGCACAACCAGCGCGCCACTCGCCCCGATCCTTGGGACCGGCTGAATCTCATCATCGCCCACTCCACCGAGCCGAGCCTCTGGATTCAGGACATCCACCAATCGCCCTTCAACGTCGGCGAACAACTCCGCATGCGGGACTTCAATGAGGAGGAAATCGCCGAGCTAAACCGCCGCTATGGCACGCCCCTCCCGGACGCTGCACTGTCGCACCTCCGCACCCTGCTTGGCGGCCATCCTTTTCTCATCCGCCAAGCTTTCGACTACCTCGCGCGCCACGGCTGGACCTTCGCCGAGTTGCAGCAAAAAGCCCCCGACAGCGACGGCCCATTCGGCGACCACCTCAAACGCTACGTCTTGGGTCTCAGCCGGGACCAGGCGCTTAAGGATGCCTTCAAAACCATCCTCCGCAGCGGCCAGTGCGCGGAGGAAAGTCACTTCCAGCGCCTCTCCGCCGTCGGCCTGATCAGCGGTTCCGAGCGCACCGCCGCTCGCCCCCGCTGCCAGCTTTACGCGGATTACTTCCGCAAACACCTGTGACCCCGCCCGCCAGCCAGAGCGGCGCCTTCTTCGTCAGCGGCGGCACGCTGAAACCCACCGCGCCGTCCTACGTCGAGCGCGCGGCGGATCAGGGGTTCTTCGAGCGCCTCTTGGCCGGCGACTTCTGCTATGTGCTCACCTCGCGGCAAATGGGCAAGTCCAGCCTCATGGCCCGCACGGCGGTGAAGCTGCGCGAAGCTGGCGCGCTGACCGCCATTATTGACCTCACCGGCATTGGCGAAGGCGGCCAAGGCAACCAATCCGCCGCCACCTGGTACTACGGCATCGCCCGCGCCATCGCTCGCGAACTTGGCTTGAAGGCCGACCTGAAATCCTGGTGGCAAGAGCGCGACGGCCTACCGGAGATGCAGCGGTTCACCGAGTTCCTTGAAGACCTCGTGATCGGTGTCACCAGCCAGCGCATCTTCATCTTCCTGGATGAAATCGAAACCACCCTCCGCTTGCCGTTCACGGATGACTTCTTCGCCGGCATCCGCGCCTGTTACAACGCCCGTGCCAGCAAGCCGGCCTTCGAGCGGCTCACCTTTGCGCTGCTCGGCGTCGCCAGCCCGTCCGAACTGATCAAGGATACCAGCCGCACGCCGTTCAACATCGGCCACCGCATCGAGTTGACGGACTTCACCTTGGCGGAAGCCCGACCGCTGACGGCAGGTTTCCCGCTGCCGCCGGAGGAAGCCGCCCGCGCCCTGGAACGGGTGCTGCACTGGACCGGCGGCCAGCCCTACCTCACCCAGCGGCTCTGCCTCGAACTCACCCGCCGGTTGGGATCGTCTGGAGCGCGGACATTCCTGTCCGCTCCGGCGAGTGCGGACAGCCAAGCGGACAAGAATGTCCGCGCTCCGTCCTCCGGTCTCCCACACCCCCGCGGCGGGGGAGAGGGCCGGGGGGAG
>CAINDV010000336.1 GCA_903847485.1 uncultured Verrucomicrobiota bacterium | reverse complement strand
GGGCGGCACGGACTGGCCGACAAGAATGTCGGCGCTCAGTATCGGCAGCGGCTCCGCCGGAGTGTCGCCCTACCGCCACCGGAGACTATTCGCACTTCTGACTTCCGACTTCTGACTTCCGACTTAAAATCCCGCCCTCATTCCGAAAACAACTTGACTCGCCACCAGATTGCAGTATGATATCACCAAGATAGCGCATGCCGCGCTGTCGCGAACAACATAAACAACTATGAATACGACGACATCTACGACGAATCGGGAACGGTTGACGAAAGTTCAAAACGGCTGGGTCTGGCTGCCCTTGGTGTTGGGGCTGCTACTCGGCAGCATTGCCTTGCTGATTTATTCCATCGCGGCGGGGGCGAACGCCGGAGGCCATCCACTCTGGCCGCTGTTCATCCTCAGCCTGCTGGGGATGCCAGCCAGCGTGGTGATGCTGGTGGGCTTCTTCACGCTGCAACCCAACGAAGCCCGCGTGCTGGTGCTCTTCGGCGAGTACAAGGGCACTGTACGTGACAGCGGTTTTCATTGGGGCAACCCGTTTTACACCAACGGCCCGCGCGTCGCTATGGCGGCCACCGCCTCGCAAGATCCCAAGGCGAACCTCGCCGCGCTGATGGCCCGGCAGCACAGCCGGAACAAGATTTCCCTCCGCGCCCGCAACCAGAACACCGAGAAACTCAAGGTTAACGACAAGCGCGGTAATCCCATCGAGATCGGCGCGGTGATCGTCTGGCGCGTGCAGGACACCGCCCAGGCCATGTTCGACGTGGATGACTACGAGAACTACGTCCGCATCCAGAGCGAATCCGCACTGCGGCACCTAGCCAACGGCTACGCCTACGACCACGGCGAAGACAACGAAACGACGCTGCGCAGCGGCTTGGATGAGGTCTCCCAGGCGTTGCGGTTGGAATTGCAGACGCGCCTGGAAAAGGCGGGCGTCGCGGTGGATGAGGCGCGGCTGACTCATCTGGCCTACGCTCCGGAAATCGCCCAAGCCATGCTCCGCCGCCAGCAGGCTGAGGCCGTCATCGCCGCGCGGAAGATGATCGTCCACGGGGCCGTGAGCATGGTGGAAATGGCCCTCCGGGAACTGACGGAGAAACAGGTGGTCCAACTCGACGACGAACGCAAGGCCGCCATGGTGAGCAATCTCTTGGTCGTCCTTTGCGGCGAAGCTGAAGTGCATCCCGTCGTGAACACCGGCACACTCTACACCTAAGCCGTACCTATGCAGTTGGAAAACAGAACCGGGCTTAAACGCAGAGGCGCAGAGCACGCCGAGAGGCGCGGAGCGGAAACGGTGAAACACACCACAAAGTCAGCGCTGTTTTGTCTGCCAAACTCCGCGTTTCTCCGCGTTCACAGCGGCTCAGCGTTTAGGTCAGACTGGGTTCAACCGCAGGGCCTCGGCTAAGTCGGTGCCACCTTGGCCATGCACGCCCCGCTCTATTTCCAAGCTCCTTGGTGCCGGTCGCTGCGCGTCGTTTCGACGCTCGCCACGGTTGTGCTCGTCGGAGTCGGGGTGCTGGGGTGGACCCGGCCCGGCCTTTCACCACTAGCGCGCCTGGCGACCGTGCTCGTGCCCGGCTTGTTGCTGGCGCTAACCGCGCTGTGGACCATCCGCGGATACCAACTAAGTGCCGGCGTGCTCCAAGTCCGCCGGCTACTGCGGGCCACGCGGCTGCCATTGGCCGGACTCGTATCAGCGCAGGCCGATGCCACCGCCACACGCGGTTCCCTGCGGCTGTGCGGCAATGGCGGACTGTTTTCCTTTAGCGGACTGTATTGGAACCGCCGGTTCGGACGCTACCGGATGTTTGCCACCGATCCCCAGCGCGCCGTGGTGCTTACGTTTGCGAGCGGCATTGTGATCGTCACGCCGGAGGCACCGGAGGCCTTTGTCGTGGCGGTGCGGCCAGCCGCCGCGTTGAGGATGTCCCCCGCCTGACCGCATGGCTGAGCGCAAACCATTCCTGCTACGGATGGACCCGAAGCTATGGAGCGAACTGGAAGCCTGGGCGCAAGATGAGCTGCGCAGCGTGAACGGCCAGATCGAATACCTACTGCGCCAGGCAGTGCAGAAGCGTAAAGGCGGCGCGGCGTTGGTGGCGGCGCGCCCGCTACCACAGGCTAAGAAGCCAGCCAAGGAGTGAAACCAAGCGTGCTTATCCGATTGGTTGACAAACGGGGCCAACCGCGGAGACCTAGCGTCGCGGTGCCGGAGCGCTGGTTGGCAACCGGCTTTGGACGTGCGGAAGCTGCCCAGCCGACTCCAAGTCGGCGCTCTGCCCGAAGTTTGTGAATTGTCCGGGTTAGTAATTTATGGCCGAGTCCCTGAGGCTCAGAACTCCTGAGCTGTAAGCACGAATTCTCAACCGGCAAGGAAACGAGGTGAGTCCAAGTGCGCCGGGTCAGGGGACCCGGCCTACAGCGAAAGCGCGGTCTGTAGGCTCGGTGCCCTCACCGGGCGGCCCACGCCAATTCCACGGCTCAGGAGTTCTGAGGCTATAAGTACCGAGACCAGGACTGCCCGTGTAATAGGAATACCGGCCGGAGTCGGGATCCAGCCAACTGACCTCCTCGTTGTGCGCATGAAGCAAAGGCCGCCCGGCCAAAGTCCGGTGGGGCGGCAGACGGCGCGGTTCTGCCGGGCCAGTTCGTGCTCCAGCAACTCCTGGGCGAGCGGGTGAGCGGTGACCTGCGCAAAGGCTAGCAGCGTGGCGAGGAACAACTCCCGATCCTTGTCGTTATGGAAGATGGGTTCCCGGCGGTCGCCGCGATTCATCACATGGTAAATCGCGCCTTCATACTCAATCCGCAGCGGTCGTGGCATGGCCGGAGACTGCCCGCAACCGCGCATTTGTGGCAATAGTGAGGACTGACCACTTCATGGCCAAGCTGCCAGGTCTGTCGGTGACAAATTGTCCGATAGCCGAGACTGACCCCTTCTCTGCTTCCTCTCGACGGCACCAGCATTCCACGAGATCCCGCATCGGAACCGTTATTCGGACAACCTCCGCAATAACCGTGGTCTTATCTAAGGCGCTTTCCGAATGTCAGCAGGGGTAACAAACCGAATCGGAATGCCACCTGCTCGGCGTATTTGTTCCTCGAACGAAGAAAACGTCATAAACAGCCTCACTGGCGGGTTGGTCGTGAATAGATCATTCTTCCTGCCTCCCGCCCGCAGCCAAACAGACATTGCTTCTCTTTCCGAAATTTGGGGGGCAATTCCGGCTACCGCTAGAAAGCATAGGGCGTTGTCGGTCAAGCTTCCGCCCCAAAAGGCGAACTGTTTTTCGGCAGCGCTTGGTTTGACGCTAGAAATATCTGACAACGGATGCTGCTTGGATGTAAAGAACATGAGGCGGAATTTAGGATGACGATCTAACTGGTCCCAGTACCTGTAGCCACCCGTGGTGCGCGAAGTATTCCACTCGGCTTCGGTGAATTCGCCGGCCTGAACGTCCGCTTGAGGCAGTGCTCTGCTGGACCATCGCCTGGCTAAGCGCACTGCCGACGCCGTGGCCTGCACTTCGGCATAAGGGGATGGTTCCGCAATAGAAGAAGGTTTGGTCTTGGTGCTCAATACGGCGATGCAGTCGCTTCGGCCTAATTCTGTGGCCAGTGCCAGAGGGGTGCGACCTTTTTTGTCGGCTACGTTCATGGTTTCCGGCGCAAGTTCTTGAATTGCGGCAAGCGTATCGATCGAATTCGCTATGACTGCCACATGCGCTGGAACCTCTCCATCTGAGCTAACCACCTTAAGGAGCGAGAGAGACTTGTGTGCGAGAAAGACTATAGTCTCCATGCTGTCAGAGTAAGCAGAAAAGTGTGCGATCCCACCGCCGGATTGGAGCTTCACATCGAGGGTTTTCGGGGACAGCTTTGCAATCATATCGAGTGCCTCGACACTATTTGCAGCGGCGGCCTCGATGGCCGGTGTGATTCCGCCGGGTCGCACGCCATCAAACAACGTTGGCGTCGTATTAAACAGTATTCGGATGGCATTCGTGTAATTCAGCCTAGCAGCCAAGTGGGCTGGATTCATGCCACCCTGAACTCTTTCATTGAGTGCGTCTGGATGCTCTGTGCATAACTTTTGCAGTCCGTCATCGTTCATTTCACAGATTATGCGAAATGCATCACGGGCATTGTCGGTGGGCTTTCTTGTCTGTTCTGGCTGAGACTGTAGATTTTGAGAGGATAGGGTTAGGAGGGATGCCCCCATGAGAACTGCGCCGGCGGCCATAGAGAAGAGTTTCATCGGTTGGATTTTCTTTCATGGCCTCAATCCTTAGCGATGAGCTTAAAAGCTTCACCAATTGGTGAAGCTTTCAAGCTCATCGCTAAGGATTGAGGTTTCATGCTGCTTTATTGTTTGATTATTTACAAATGCACAGCCTTGCTTCACTGGAATTTCTAGTGCCTCACTCACCGTCAACCGATCGGAATTTGCTTTCTGGGCGCTTCGTGGTTTAGCTGGCTTTTAGTTGTGTATAAGCACTCTGATCTTCTCGCTGATGGCAGCAATAGCATCACATTCAGTTTCATCAAGAAACCGGTGATGCGCAAGATCCCTGCCCGCGCCAATAACCTCAAGGCCACGGGTTGTCAAGTCTATGGGAATCATCGTATCCCACGACTCGCTGCACTCCGGTATCTTCGCCCCGCGCCCCTCGTTGCCAACCCAATACTGTCGCAAACTCCATTTCTTGGAAGTGCTGTGCTTCCACACAACGGGTTGATCGTAAACGGTCAATATCCAAAGGGCGATTCTTGGCCCATATTTGACAGCAGAAACGGTTTTCCCAGTAGAATCCGTATAGGAGGCCGAACTCACGCCATCGCGCAGCGTGACACATTTTCCAAGGTAGGCAACCGAAGTTTGCCACTTTATGTCCTCACAGGTAAAGGTAACAATCCCAGTCGCTTCGTCGAAAGCGAACGAGGAATCTGGACTTTTCTTAACGATCGCATCCGCTTGCTTTATCAATTCGGCAATCTGCGCAATCTTTTCTTTCGGCAGCGAACACTGAGCTGTGCCCTGCCTGATTTCGGATTGCATCTTTGACACCTCCGCTTGCCTCTTTGCCTGCCGCTCGCGAGCTTGTATTTCTGCTGGGGAGGGGCCACTCGCACATCCCGCAAAGAATACCGCCAACGACAATAAAAATAGGCAATGCAGATGATTGATAGGGAATTGTTTTCTGAACGCTCCGCAGTTCAGGGAGAATTGTTTTTCAGACGAATTGGTCACGGGCCAAATATAGCCATTGGAGGCGGAGGGGCAACAACTATTTCATTATTTTTGCCGGGCCTGAATCGGCGGGGCCTGTTTTCCCTGTCAGAAGGCCCGCCGGGGCAGGCTTTCGGACCCGGAAGCCGATGGCGGTGGCCACCCCGGAGCACATTCCACCGGCGGGCCGTCGGCGGCATCGTCTTGCCCGGCGCAAGGGGCC
>CAINDV010000335.1 GCA_903847485.1 uncultured Verrucomicrobiota bacterium | reverse complement strand
GGGGCGCTCGTGTGCGGCGAGCTGGCGCACGGTGACGCGCTCCAGAACTTTCGATTCGGCTGGGGGCAAGGCCAAAAGCATGGAGGCAAGGTCTGGCTGCGCCTGGAAAAAGTCAGTCAAATCTCATCGTGCCCCTGCCCGCGATCTCCACACGCTCTCAGATGAAGCAACCCTTTCAAAAGGGCACCTTCCCCCCCAAGATACAAACGTCAGAAGCTACGCAAAGCCCCGCTGGACATGGCTTTGCTCAATCGCATGTAGCTTTAGTTATGCGCAGGTGTATAGGGCAGCTTGAGTGCCCTCGCCTCAAGGTCTTGTCGGTCGGCAAAGGTCGAAAGTCCGCGAGCCTGGCACTCCGTCACGCCGGGAAACACTCGCTCAGGCTTCTCGGCCCGTTGCGACCGGAAGTCGTCCAGCGTCGGGGGATTGGTGCGCGCCAAACGGAAGACCGTCCGCGGCGTGGCAATTTCCTCCGCTGCGTCGGGCGGGCATCCTTCGGGCAATAGCTCGCGGTAGCTCATAGACTGGCAGAGGTTACTTTCTTGCCGTCGCGCACGTCAATCTCGCCGGTGACGGCGGCGGTATTCCTGCAAGCGCTCCGCCGACGCATGGCGGTCCGACTTCCAAGCGCCGCGCGTCAGAAGGATTTCCTCAATGTAGGTCTCGAAGGCGCGTTCGGTGGTTTGGCTCATGACCTTCGTTGGGTCCAATTTGTCTCCAAGGTGGATAAGGCGCTGATCATTCGCCCAAGACTCGGACACTTGTTTCCCGCAGCCTCCGACTGCCAGTTCTGGTTAACAAACCGTGCGAGAGTCGAATTGTAAGCCGGTCCTTGCCGCAGATGGCCACCCGTATCTCGTCGCACGATGGCCTCCCGCAAATCACGGCGCGGACTGGCCGCTGCCAGCTTTAGCAATTCGCCTTTCGGGTCTTCCAATATCTCCGGTGCGGAGAAATTCTGGACTCGCCGGATTCCGAGAAATTCCCTGAGTTCCCTGTCGCAAGCAAGCAACCACGCCTCAACTTCCCGCACCGCTACCCGCAGCAGGAAATCCGGGTGTTTCGGGTGCTTCAACCATTCATCCAGAAGCTTTGGGGCACACGGGTGCTTATCCAAGTCCGTCAGCAAAAGCACCGGACAGGCCTTGGCCATGTTGTTGAAAGCCTGGCTCTGTCTCTTCAAATACCCAAAACCGCCTTGCTTGAAGACCGCGCCGATGGCGTATGCCACCGGTCGCTCATCTAGCAAGCGGCGTAACATCCACTCGCTCAAGTCGTCCTCAACCGCGAGATATATGGGAACGGGTGACTTCAATCGAACAAAGCGAGTTGGGAAACTGAAGCGGGAGCGGTCATCGGCAGGACGGCCTCGGCCATCGACATCCCGCCTTCAAGCAACAGGCGGATGCTTTCTTTTGCGGAGGCAAGTTCCACTTCGGTGCCCTCGCTGCCATGAGGCTTGAGTAATGCGACTTCCTCCGGCGCGATGCCTCGGTCGCTGAACAATTCCGTGCTATGGGATGAAACCAGCACCTGCCGCCGCCGGGACCGCTGCATTTTCCATATCACCTCAGGCAGTTTCGCCACAATCGAGGTGTGGAGCGACAACTCGGGTTCTTCCAACAACAGCAGGCTGTCGCCATCCAGCAGCGTCCACAGCAACCCGATCAGGCGCAGCGTGCCGTCCGAAAACTGGTCCTCCCGCTGCCGCCCCGCGTTCGGGCGCCAATGCTGATACACGGCTTCTAAATGGGGAATTCCCTTCTCATCCCTCAGATCGCAAAGCTCCTGAAGCTCAGGCACCGCCAGCCGCAGGGCGCTTTCAATCTTCTTGAGTCGGGACCGACGGGTCTTCTCCGGGGTCTCCATCATCCGGTCGAGAAACTTGATTCCGAATGGATCCTCGCCGACCGCGTCACGATTGGCCAGATGGGGGAATTTCAGCAACTGCGGAACCAGATGAAGGTATAGTATTTTCTGAAACACCTCGGCTAGGGGGCGGAAATTTCGGTTGGCAGCGATTTGCTCCAAGTGCGTTTCCGTCAGGCGGAGATCGTCGCCACGGTCGCCCTGGTCTGGTCGGCTGAGCGCCACCTCGCCATTCTTCCATACCTTTTCATGGGTCAGGAGCACCCGACGCATGCCCCGAGTCTCCTGCCTCAGGCCGATACCGTAACGCCACACGGTTGCACCGCTGCCAGTGCCGTCCCTTAGTTCGACCTCGATTTCGACATCGGGATCGCGGCGGGCGGCAAGGCAGCGGAGCTTGGTAAGACCGCCGCGCGCCACGACGGCCGCCTGCAAACCGCCACCGGTTTTCGCGATGTCACGCAGAAACCGGAATGCGTCAAGCAGATTGGACTTCCCGCTCGCGTTCGGCCCGGTGATGAACAGGCGCTCGCCGATTTCCAAATCGACTTTGGTGAAGTTCCGCCAGTTCTTGAGTTTCAGCCGTGTGAATTGCATGGGTCGAGTGTGGTGATTATTTGAGGCGCACTCAACCCGAATTCCGAAGTAGAAATGCCTCCGAGTTGTGGGACCGGCTTCCAGCCGGTCAGTTGCGGTTCGCCCTGCGGAAAAAATCTCCCCGGTGACTG
>CAINDV010000334.1 GCA_903847485.1 uncultured Verrucomicrobiota bacterium | reverse complement strand
TCAGCCGCCGCCACCGGCTGCGTAACCCCATCCCCAAATAGTGGCGAATCCGCCGCGTGGAGGGTGTCCAACGACAAAGCCTGCGCCTTGAAGTTGGCGGTGTTATTACTCAGGTTCACTGTGTCGCTCACTTTCTTGGGCCACCCACCGGGTGTGAGCCGGTTTGCGCCGGGTTAACCAACTCTCTCGCCGGGCGCCGGATGGCACCTGATTGTGGCCGGCGAGAGAGAACCCCGGACGGAGCCGCCTGCATAGGCAGGGAAACTCCCTCCGGGAAATCATCGAGTGCCGGCACGCTGGGTGCCGAAAGTGAGAACGGAGAACGAACCTGTGCGCCTCCCTAGCGCGGACGGATAAAACCCTTGCGGATGCTTATCCCTCAGAGCGGCGGTTCATGTCAAGGGGGCGACCCAACCCAAATCCTCGGGTAAGGTTCTGGGGGGTGAGTCGGCTGGGCGGGGACGGTCGAACGATGGGTGCCGGAAGGCAGGTGGAACCGGGATCGGGGTGTTCGCACCGGGTGCGGCGGCTGTCGTGGAGGTTTGTGGGCCGGTGTGGTGCGTTTTTCAGACACGATCGAGATCAACACAAGGACTTCCTATCGTGGCGCGTGGGTTGGAGCACTTGACCCCAGCTTCAGGCGAACGCCGTGGCTTGCATTGGCAGGTCGAAGACGTCTCAAGTCCGCTGCAGCCGCGCAATGGCGGCCGGGCTCGCGCGTACCGGCCTGCCCGCCATGGTCCAGTCGCACGTCAGCCCGATCGCCACCGCCCTCGGCGAGGGGGGCGTCGCGTTGGAGGAGCTGAAACGTCTCCAGGCCGACCTCCTTCCGAACGGCTTGTGGCCCTGCGGCGGCAACCCCTGCATCGAATCCACGCTCGGGATGACCAACATTGTTCAGAATATGCTCGTCCAAAGCTGGAGCGATCCGGCAAACGAAGAGCCCGGGCCAATTCGTATTATTCCCGCCCTGCCTTCAATATGGAAAGACGTCGAATTCCATGACCTGTGCACCGAGGGTGCTTTCCTGGTCTCGGCGAAACGCACCGCCGGCAAGACAAAGTGGGTGCGCATCAAGAGCCTCGCTGGGGAACCCTGCCGGGTGCGAACTGACTTGCCCGGGCAAATTGATTTCAAGGGTGCCCGACAATTCAAACTCGAACTCATCTCACCGGGCATTTGCCAGATTGACTTGAAGAAGGGCGAGGAAATCTTGCTGCTGGCAGAAGCCAACGCTTACACTCCTTCGTCCGCAAGTGGCAGCAAATAGTTCGGACACGCTCCACTGACACAAATGAAACTAACTAGTTTATGAAGAAAAAATCGCCGCTCCAGATCCAAGTGCAGGCTTTGGCCGCGCTTCTCCTCCTGGCGACATCCGAGCCTTGCGCCAAGGCTGCCACCCAGCCGCCGCCCAACTTCGTCATCATCTTCATTGACGATATGGGCTATGGCGACATCGGGCCGTATGGCGCCACCAAACAGAAGACGCCCAACCTGGATCGCATGGCGGCCGAGGGAATGAAACTCACCTGTTTCTACGCCGCGCCTGTCTGCTCGGTCTCGCGCGCGCAACTGCTCACCGGCTGCTACGGCGTGCGCGTGTCGGTGCCCGGCGTCTTCGGTCCGGCCGGCAAGAACGGCTTGAACCCACAGGAATTCACCATCGCCGAACGGTTGAAGGAGCACGGCTACGCCACCGCTTGTTTCGGCAAGTGGCACGTCGGCGACCAACCCGAGTTTCTGCCCGCGCGGCAGGGCTTTGACCATTACCTCGGCATTCCTTACTCGAACGACATGCAGCGCAAGTCCAGCGCCACCGGACAACGCGTGGTGCCGCTGGTGCGCGACGAAGAAGTGGAGGAATTGCTGACGGACGAAGCGCAGAGCCGGATCGTCGAGCGCTACACCGACGAGGCGGTGAAATTCATCCGCGAGAACAAGAACAAGCCTTTCCTGTGCTACCTCCCACACACCGCGGTGCATACGCCGATCCATCCCGGCGCGGCGTTTAGCGGCAAGTCGGCCAACGGCCGCTTCGGCGACTGGGTTGAGGAAGTGGACTGGAGCGTTGGCCGTGTACTCGACACCTTGCGCGAACTGAAGCTCGCCGAGAACACGCTCGTGATCTTCACCAGCGACAACGGCCCGTGGCTCGTCAAAGGCTCCGATGCCGGCAGCGCCGGTCCGTTGCGCGGCGGGAAAGGCAGCACCTGGGAAGGCGGCGTGCGCGAGCCAACGCTCGCGTGGTGGCCCGGCAAAATCGCCGCGGGCAGCGTGTGCGATGCGGTGGCGGGCACGATTGATCTGCTGCCCACGTTCGTCACGCTCACCGGCGGCAAGGTGCCCGCCGAACCGGTGATTGATGGCCGTGACATTTCACCCCTCCTTTTCGGCAGGTCGAAACAATCGCCGCGCGAGGCGCACTACTACTTCCATGGTTGGAACCTTGAAGCCGTCCGGCAAGGTCCCTGGAAACTGGCCATCGCCCCGCAAGTGGAGACGATGGGCAGGGGCACATCTGATGACGCCAAGATCACCCCACGCCTCTACAACCTCGACGTGGAGATCGGCGAGCAGACCAACCTGGCCGATAAGCACCCTGAAATCGTCGCCAAGCTCCAGGCCATCGCCGCAAAGATGAATGCCGAGATTGGCGGCCAGTCTCCCGCCGCCCGTCGCCCGCCAGGCGTTGTCGAGAAGCCCGTCACACTTTACCCCTCCGAGGCGCCGGTGCCGCAAAAGGAGGCCGCAACCAAGCAGCCGAAGAAGGGAACCAACCCGCCCAGTCAATGACACATCTCTTCCAAATCATCCCGCTCGCGCTTCTTTGCGGGCAACTCTTTGCTCTGGCGGATCAGCCGCCGAACATCGTCTTCATCCTTGCCGACGACTTGGGCTACGGCGATCTCGGTTGTTACAATCGTGATTCCAAGATTCCCACGCCGAACCTCGACCGGCTCGCGTCGCAAGGAATGCGTTTCACCGACGCGCACTCGCCGGCTTCAGTTTGTTCGCCGACGCGCTACGCCCTGCTGACGGGCCGTTACGCGTGGCGCTCACCGATGAAACGCGGCGTGCTTGGGCCGTGGGAGGCGCCGATTATCGCCCCCGACCGGCTCACAGTGGCCTCGTTGCTGAAACAACACGGCTACACCACCGGCATGGTGGGCAAATGGCATCTGGGATGGAATTGGCCGACGAAGGACGGCGCGCCTCCGGCCACGGGTTCAAACCGTCTGAGCAATGTGGATTTCACCAAGCCGATTGCGAACGGCCCGACCGCTCACGGCTTCGACTATTACTTCGGCGTGGAGGTGCCGAATTATCCACCATACTGCTTCATCGAGAACGACCGCACCGTCGGCATCCCATCCGTTCCCGACGGCGGCAGGGCGGAACTGTTCAACCGCCCCGGCCCCATGCTGCCCGGCTGGCGGATGGTGGACATCCTGCCAGAGTTGACGCGGCGTGCGGTGAAATGGGTGGGCGACGCCGTGAAGTCCGGGAAGCCATTCTTCCTCTACTTGCCGCTGACGTCGCCGCATTACCCGGTCGTCCCGGCGCCGGAGTTCAAACGCAAGTCGAAGGCGGGCGACTTCGGCGATTTCGTTTTTCAGACCGACTGGACGGTGGGGCAGGTGCTGGAGGCGCTGGAGAAAGCTGGCGTGGCGGAAAACACCCTCGTCATTTTCACCAGCGACAACGGACCGGAAATCACCGGTGAAGTGAATCCGGGAGCCTACGACCGCGCCCAGCAGTTCAACCACTACAGCATGGGCGAATTGCGCGGTGCCAAGCGCGACACCTGGGAAGGTGGTCACCGCGTGCCGTTCCTGGCCCGTTGGCCCGGTCACATCAAGAACGGCGCGGTTGCGTCGGAGGCCATTTGTCATGTGGATTTCATGGCCACCGTGGCGGAGTTGCTCAAGGCTGAACTGCCGCCCAATGCTGCGGAGGACAGCTTGAGCCTGTTGCCGTGGTTGGTCGGCGGCAGTGCCACTCGTCCCGTGCGCGACGCGGTGGTTCACCACGCCGGCTCGGGCAAGTTCGCGATTCGCAGAGGCGACTGGGTGTTGATTGATTCGCCGACGGGTGACGACGACGGCGCGCGGGGCGAACCGCAATGGCTCAAGCAGAAGCGCGGTTACACGCCGGACAACGAACCGGCCCAGCTTTTCAACGTCCGCGAAGACTTGTCGGAGCGGAAAAACTACTACGCCGAGAAGCCCGAGATCGTGCGCGAGTTGAAGCAACTGTTGGAAAAATACAAGGTCGAAGGCCGCAGCACGCCCGGCCCACCGCAGCAGAACAATGCTGCGGGCCGCCGCGTTCCCGCGAAGTCAACCTCGCCGAAGTCATGAGAGACTTCCTCCTCGGCGCGCTGCTGCTGGCCAAACCCAGAAAAGCAGAAGCAGCCATGAAGACAGTCGTCGTCGCCCTGTTCTTATCAGTCTCCTCTGCAGTTGCGGGCCCGGTCATGGCGAATGTCGATGACTTGCGCCTCCATGCCCAGCCTGCCGCCGACTGGGAACGGGAGGCATCCCCCCTTGCGAACGGTCGCCTGCGCTGCATGGTCTGCGGCGGCGTTGCGCAAGAGCGGATTCAGTGCAACGTGGCCAGCCGCTGGACCGGCGACGAGAATCCGGCAGGCGATTACAAAGCGCCGCAGATCACAAAATCCGGGAACTTGGTGGCGTTGCAAAATGAACGTGTTTGTTTTGAATTCGACCTCTCCCAGGGCACCTACAGCATCTTCAACCGAAGCGATCGCCACCCCGCGATTTCCAAAGCCAAACTGAGGATCAATGAGTGGGCCTCGGACGGAGCAGGCATCGAAAGATCATGGAAGCAGCGCGCCGTGACGGATTCGAGCGGCAAGGGCCTAGCGCTCGACCTCAGCTTCAAGTCAAAAGCAGCCCCTGAACTGCTGTTTTCCATCGTCCTTTACGAAGGACAGGATTTCTTCAGCGCCAACGCAGGCCTCTACAACTCGGGCACACAACCCATCCGCATCAAGACCATCCATGTCATGGCGGATGGCCTAGTCTATGAGGGCGTTGATTTGACGCGAGACTTTGCAATGATCGATGGATTCAGCGGAGGCGAACCCCTTGAATACGGCCAGCGCTTCTATTCTCCACTGACGCGGACTACTGCGTTGAAATCGAGAAACAACATTCTCCTGACCTTTTCGGGTGAACAGCGGCGGCAGCTGATGGTCATGGGAGGGCTGACCTATCATGATTTTGAAAAGTTTGCCACCATCGCGCAGGACCGGCGAACGGAACTGGAGCTGGGAAAGGATCAAAAGAGCAGCCTGTTGTGTTATCTGGACCTACCGCGCGACAAGTCCGACCACGGATCCGGCGGGGAAGTCATCGAACTGACTAAGGGAAGCAACCTCCGCACCTGGGAGAACCATGAGTTCCGATGCAGTGAGACGGCCACCTCCGTGATGGAGCCCGGGAGGATCATTCTTACAGCCCGCAATCTGAAAAAGGACGGGCTCTACACCCTTGGATTCTCGTGGTGGTATGGCCTGCGGCATGGCGACCACCCGGACCTCGTGCAATCGGTTGTTGTGGAGTTCGACAGGGACGGCCTCCCGCACCGACTGCCCCTGCTTCAGAACCACACGCTTCCCCGGTTCGACGGAGTCAAGAAGCAGGATGTGGAACAGGTCGAACTGTCCCTGCCACTCGAGGCGATCCGGGCCGGAAGTCTGCGCATCGTGGTTGAAAAGGCCGCGGGCACGGCAGGAAAGGCGGGCGAAGATTCCCCCGGCAAAACCAAAGCAGCGGATGAAAACGTCTATCTGAGCGAGATCTGGCTTCGCGACGGCAGGAGTGAGGCGCTGTTGCCATCCAAGCCAACGCCGGTGGCGGAATGTCCCCGACCCCGGCGCAAGTTCGCGGCGCAGTTGTTCGCATCCGATCCGGTCGGAAAGCGCGTGGACCCCGGTCAACGCTACTTGGCTCCGGATCAATTCTACATTGATGTCACCGGTTCTGATCCGTTCGTCGCCTTGGAAGACTATGGCATGCGGGTGCGTCGCGCCCAGGAGATGCAACTGAGCATGTATGACTTTCCCACTGTCTGCCTCTGGTATGCGGCCGCCAAGGAATATGGCAACAGCCAGGCCGAAAACACCTCACTAGGCGCGGTGAATGAGATGAAACGCATCGCAGAGCGCGGATTCCTGAAATACAGCCGGGCCGCCGTCAGATTGGTCCCTGATTCCTACATGCCGAACAACCAGCAGGGTTGGTGGGATGACAAGCACTGGCAACGCGAGGATACGGATCGGCATGTCAGCCAGAATGGCCGTTATGTGGAACCCTACGAGACCTCCGAGAAGTGGGGCAAGGCGGTGACCGCACTGGGTGGGATCCCCCTTACCTATTTTCAAACCAGTTACAGATCGGAAGATTACGCTCGGGAATTTCCCGGACACATGCTGTTCAACAAGCAATATGCCTGGAAGGGCCAGCCCCAGGACACCAAGGGAGACATCTTCACCACTTGGCAGAAAACATGGACCCGTAATGGCAGCGTGGTCTGGGGATATGATTATACCGATCCGGGTTTTCTTTCCCACCTGCGTGAGGTTTACGCGAATCTGCAGGCGGCAGGAATCAAAGGCTTGATGTTTGACTACCCGGAATCGGGCTGGGCCAAGGCTGGCGGAATGGATGACAATTACTCCACTACGGCAGCCGCCTACCGCAAGATATTCCAACTGGCGCACGATGGTTTGGGGCCGGAGTCCTACGTGCATGAACGCAACATGGAGCGCGGCTCTGATGTCACCCTCGGCGTGGTGGCATCCATGCGCACCGAGAACGACACCGACGACATGGACAGCGCAACCGTCACTCGTTGCGGCTTGAGATGGTATAAGAACCGGGTGGTGGTCAACCAGGATACCGACTCCAAAAACATTGTCCGGCTGCAGGGCAGCTGTGACCGCGTGCGAGCGGTCCTGACCATGGCCTACGTGACGACAGGCAGGTTTCTTTTGGCCAACAGCTTCGCCCAATTCTCACCCGAAACCCTCCGGGATCTGACCCGCACGTTTCCCTATCATACCGACCCCAAGAGCGCTCGACCCGTGGATGCCTTCGTGGCCGATTTCCCGGCCGTGTATGATTTTGAAGTAAGTCCCCAATGGCACCAGGTAACTTTCTACAACCCTGACACTGAGCATCCGAAGCTGGTAGGCATTGACATCTCAGGGCCCCAGGTCGCCGGCGCGCTCGGGCTGAAGTCGGACCGGGCATATTACCTGTTCGACTTCTGGAACCATCAGTTCATCGGAAAGAGAGCCGGAGAGTCGCGCCTCGAACAGCAGCTCCGCCCCGGCGAAGCCCGCATGTTCTCCGTGCATGAATGCCTCGACCGTCCCCAGGTCATTTCCACCGATCGCCACGTCATGCAGGGCTATCTTGATCTGTTGCGGGAAGACTGGGATGAACAGCACCAGACGTTGAGCGGCGTCAGCACGATCGTTGGTGGCGATCCCTATACCGTCACCCTGGCGCTGAACGGCTATTCCCCGACAAAGATCGGATGCAATAACACGAGGGTCACGACGAAACTTTCACCTGCCAATGAGGGAATCGCCGAGTGCAAACTCGAAGGGCCGGAAAATGGAACCATTCAATGGTCTGTTGCATTCCGAGCTGAATGAAGAATCCCGAGAGTCAATCTCACCTGTAACAATCACCGAACGAGGATCATCACCGGACATCAAAAGCATGGTCATTCAGCGATCTCCAATTTCAGTCTTGCTCGCTCTGTTGGCTTGGGCTGCGGTGGCCCAGCCGGCCAAGCAAACGAACACCACGAGCGCCGTCATGCCTGCAGACAAGCCGAAGCAGGTCAAAGGCGGCGACCTGGATTCGAACATGCAACTGCTGAACTTGTGGGGCGATCAGCCGGCGGCAGTCCATCGCCTGTATGAAGCAGCGTATAAGACTTTAGCCGCCAGACCTGGGGCCTCCTTTGCCGATCTCGCACGCGATGCCGCAGTGCAGCGGCTTTGTGCCGAGGCTGGCGTGACGCACTTTGGCGGGCCGATGCTCGGGGCCGTCCGTCCCGACGGCGCCGCCGTCTGGCTTCGCACGCTCCGTCCGGCCAAGGTTCAGATCCTTGTGACCGCGGCCGGGCGGGAGGAGGTTTTTGGCCCGGCTGAGAGCACCGAGTTAAGCGATCTCTCTGCGGTGGTGGAAGTGACCGGCCTGAAACCGGACACGCGTTATCCCTACCGCGCGCTGATAGACGGCAAACCCATTAACACGGCTGCGGCTGGAACATTCGTTACTTCTCCGGCCGCCGGATCCGCGAAGACCCGCATCGCATTCGGCGCGGATTTCCATCGCTGGGGATTGGGCAATCCGAGGCAGGCTGAAACGCTTTGCCTGCACAAGCCAACTGCCTTGCTGATTTACGGTGACATCGCCGTGCAGGATCGGGACAACCACTTGGGCCTGCACCGCGCCGACTACCTGTTGCGAGACCTTCACCCCGCCTGGCAGCGGATCGCGGCTTCCATCCCCATCTATGCGACGTGGGACGACCACGACTATTTCAACAATGACAAGTGGGGCCTGCCCAAAGGGTACACGGAGAAGGATCGCCAGGGTGTGTGGGAGGTATTTCGCCATGCCTGGAACAACCCTTCCTACGGCTTCAATGACGAACGCCACGGTGTCTTCCTGCGCACGCGAGTCGGTCCCTGCGATGTCATCATGGTGGACCATCGCTACTTTCGCACGGCCCGCACCAACGACAGCGACCCCAGTGGCAACTTTCTCGGACCGCAACAAATGCAGTGGCTCGAAAAGCAACTCCTCGATTGCAAGGGGCCGTTCGTCATCCTCTCCTGTGGGACCATGTGGAGCGACTACGTGGGCAACGGCAAGGATTCCTGGGGCAAGTTCGATCCCCAGGGGCGCGAAAAGATCTTCAGCTTGATCGAGAAGCACCGAATCCGAGGGGTCCTATTGACATCGGGTGACCGCCATGGGGCGCGTGTGTTCCGCATCCCGCGGCCCTCCGGCTACAACTTCTATGAATTCGAGCCTGGCAGCCTGGGTGGCCGCGGCGACGGTCCGCCGGCCGTCATTCGCAACTGTGATGCCCAGTTGTTCGGCGTGAGGGGCAAGTATGCCTTCGGTGAGTTTAGTTTCGATGCCACGCTGCCGGACCCGCAGGTCGTGTTCCAGCTTGTGCAGGACAGTGGTGAGGTGCTCTATGAACTAAAGCTCACGCGGAGCCAGCTCACGCCGCCATGAAGATATGCCGCCTAGAATTGGAACGGCCTGATGAGGGCAAAATGAAAAGGCTGACGATCCTCCTGTCTTTCTTGGTGACGGTAGCCCTGGCGGCCACACAACTCGCGGCCGCAGCCTCGCCCACCACTGCGAAGCCCAACATCGTGTTCCTTCTGGCAGACGATCTGGGTTGGAAGGACGTCGGTTATGCCGGCAGCACGTTTTACCGCACGCCCAACATTGACCGCCTGGCGCGGGAAGGGATGCGTTTCTCCCAGGCGTACTCGGCGGCTTGCGTGTGTAGTCCGTCGCGGGGAGCGATTTACTCCGGGAAGAACCCAGCGCGCACCGCGCTCACCACGGTGTGGGGCACGGGCGAAGGCCCGGACGAACGGTTGTTCGAGCGCAGCAAGGAGGAGGGTGGCATCAATCAGTATCTGGAAGCGCGGCATCGCCATGCCCTGCCGAAGAGCGAGACCACGTTTGCGCAAGTGTTGGCCGAGGCCGGTTACGCCACCGGGTTTTTCGGCAAGTGGCATTGTGGTGAATTCGCCGGCTATCAGCCCACCGATCGCGGATTCCAGCACGGACAAGGCTATCGTCTGCCCGAGGCCGGCGGCACGACCCGCGGACATTGGGGCAGGAGCTACACGGCAGGCACGCTGGCGAATCTGCCCGACTTGAAGCCGGGCGACTACCTCGCGGACGTGTTGACCGATGCGACGATCAGATTCATCCACACCAACAAATCTCGCCCGTTCCTCGTCGTGCTTTCCCACTACCTGGTGCACAACCCGGTGCAACCGAAGCCCGAGTTGGTTGCCTCCTACGCCAATGCCCGGAAGGCGGATCAAAACAACCCGGAGTATGCCGCCATGGTCGAAAGCCTCGACCAAAGTGTCGGCCGGATCATGCGAACACTCGAGCAAGAGGGCTTGGTCGAGAACACCATGATCGTATTTACGTCCGACAACGGCGGGCTGACGATCAAGAACACTTCCAACTTCCCGCTCATGGGCGGAAAGAGCTTCCCGTTCGAAGCCGGCATGCGGGTGCCGCTGGTCATGCGCTGGCCCGCGGTGGTTAAGCCCGGCACGTCGTGTGAGCAACGCGTGATCGGCATGGATTTCTATCCTACCTTTCTCGCCGCTGCCGGATTGCCGCTGATGCCGCAGCAGCATACGGATGGTGTCAGCCTGATGCCGGTCCTGTCCGGAAGTGGAAGACTGCCTGAGCGCCCGCTGGTGTTCCATTTCCCGCATTACACCCATGCCACCGGGCCGAACTCCGTTTTGGTGGAACACGACTGGAAGCTGATCCGGTTCTACAACGACGAGGCCGGGCGCTTCCTTCTCTATCATCTCGCCGAGGATCCATTCGAGCAGCACGACTTGTCGGCGACCATGCCGGACAAGGCGCGCGCGCTCGATGAACGACTGACGCAGTTGCTCGCGGAAATGAAGGCACAGATGCCGCGGCAGAACCCTGCTTTCGACCCAAAGACCAAACGACTCATGAACCGCAGATTCACGCTGGACCTTGCGACCAAGGAACGCGAGGCGCACGCGGCGCGGATCAAGGCCGCTGGCCCGAAACAACCGCCGGAAACGAAAGCAGGCTCGCCTCCATGAACACCTGGACGCAAAGGGAAGCCATGCAGCCAACAGCTCATGAGAACCGCTGCCGTCAAGACGATCCCTCGGCGATCAGGAATTGGTAAATCGTGAACCGTGAGCTTCTCTTGCTTGATGGCGCAACCGGCACGGAATTGAACCGGCGCGGGGTGGACACCGGCTTGCCGATGTGGTCGGCGAATGCGCTCACCACGGATACCGGGTTGAATGTGTTGCGCCAGATTCATCTGGACTATTTGAACGCGGGCGCGGACATCCTCACCGCC
>CAINDV010000333.1 GCA_903847485.1 uncultured Verrucomicrobiota bacterium | reverse complement strand
GCGCACTTCGACCACCCCATGTTATCTTTACTCTCCACCTCGGGCGCAAGGCCCCATCCGTCGTGGCTGGGGGCGCTCCTCGCCCAAGGCCAGCCATCTACTGCGGCTTTGACGCCGATCCCACCGGCGACCTCGTGGCCCAGCGCATGCCGATCTTCATCCCTCCATCCAGCGCCTCCGTCCAGCCGCCAAAGACTGGAACGACCTCCTGCGTCAGCACACCCCACGATCCTTCCCTCGCTCTCGGCTCTATCTCGCCTGCTCGGAATCAAACCATCCTCCTTGGAAATGAAATCCATCCGCCCTTCAGCCGGATGGGTCACTTCTCGTGAGCACAGGTGGATCCATTTTCGTGAGTGCCGACGGCCAGTGCCATGATGAGGACAAGCAAAGGGATGTGGGCGGCCTCCCAGAACGTCCGCGTCCTCGTTCAGCCGCAAAGGCGAAAGAGGCGACCCAAAGAGCCATCAGGATTTCAGCCGCCGCCTTGCCGAACGCCGCCAGCCTGGCTTTACCCTCGTATCTGTCGCTGCTGGCGGCGCTGGCGCTGATGTGCTTCGGCCTGTCCTGCGTCGTCTTCCTGCGCCAGGAAACCTGGTCGGGGTCATGCATCGTCATCGCGGCCACCAGCAGCGCCTTGGGTGCCCGTCCGAAAGAGACCACCCCGAAAATATGTGGCCCGATAAGTTGTGTCGCCGGTTGAACCAGCTCGTGCAAGTGCGGCTATTGACCCTCTTCACTCAAGGCGATTGCACTTCGAGCCGGTAATAGAGTTGGGAGATGTTCGCCGGCAGGGTGTTGGTGACGCGCATCAGACCTGGGACAGCCAAGATGTCGGAGATCAGCGGCGCAAAGCCAACCGTCAGATTGGTCGTGGCATTGAGGCGATGCACGCGGCCGGCCACGCCTTCCCATTCGAGGACGAGGCCGTTGTGGCCAGAAGGAACCGCGCTGGTGAATTGCAGCTTGGAACGAGGGTCCAGCGGATCGGTACCGGCGCGGTATTCGTGGTTGTCGCTGAAACCGTCCCCATCCGCGTCGGTCAAACAGTGTGGCGACTGCGTGAGTTCCGAAGTAGAAAATCTCCCACGCGTCGTCCATGCCGTCGCCGTCGCTGTCTTGGTTCACCCGTCCTGTGACCACGACCACCGATCCCTTCGCGCCCGCGGACGAGCCGCTCCCGCCAGCCACATCCACGCGGTTGGAGGGGAAAGTCACGAAGCTCCGGCCATAGACGGCCACGCGCCCGCCGCTGCCGCCGCCACTAACGCCGTTGCCACCCTGGGCTTGAATCGTTCCGTCCAGCGTCAATGCCCCGCGAGTGACCAGCCGAATGGGACCGCCGCCGCTGCCGCTGCCGTTGTAAGCTCCGCCGGAAGAACTCAAATCGGTTGGCATGAGCACCGAGCCATACGTTCCGCCGGCGTAAGCCCCAGCATAGCCACCCCAGCCACCGGGGCCGCCATACGACTCCGCGCCGCCCGCCCCAGGCCCTTGCCCAGCCAGGCGATATCCACCAACACCTAGTTAGTGAGGGCAGCCGAATCCAGGAAGGCCGGATCTACAACTACGCGAACATCGGTGCCGCCGCCTTGCTCCAGGATTTCCTTCAAGACCGGAGCGGTCTTGCGCCATTCGTGCGCCGGGTAATCCACGCCGGTGACAAGGAGCACGCGAGTCTGGTTAGTCCTGGCCTCAGCGCCCACCGCATAGGTGGAAGCCAAGGCGAGTGCAAGGAGGAGCAGTCACAGACTGCTTTCACGGCGCTAGATCTTAGCTTTGGGCGCGTCAAGCTTGGACCAGATGGCTGAGCGTCCGGGGGTTTCCACCGGATAACTCCCATCCGGGCCGGGCTTCACCGGCGGCTCCATGCCATCGTGACAATTCTCCGGCAGGGGTTGGTAGGCGAAGTCGGAGGCGTTGACTTGGTCCCAACTGACTTCTTTTCCGGTGTAGCAGGAGAGTTGGCCCATGATGCCGATCATCGTGCTGCGGGCCATGTAGTCGCCGGCGTTGATAGGATTGCCGGAACGAACGGCGGCGAAGAGTTTGTCGTGCTCGATCTGGTAGGGATCGCCGGAGCCGCGCCAGCGCCAGTTCTGCTCGCCCCAAATCTGGCAGGCCAGGAGCGAGGCGCGGCCCTTACTACCAAGGACGATGCTGGAGGATTCATCGTAACAGCCGTTGGTCGTGCGGCAGAAGGCATACATGCGAACCTGGTTGGCAAACTCATAGACGACTGAGTGGTGGTCGAAGACGTTGCCATACATCGGCTCCACCATGGTGGAGCGTCCGCCCAAGCCGTGGCATTTGACCGGCGCGGCGTTGTGCAACACCCAGCTCGCACGATCCACGTTATGCACGAGGGACTGCACCACGTCGTCGCCGGAGAGCCAGTTGAAGTGGTATTGCGTGTAGCAGTGCCAGGCGAGTTCGCTCATGCCGGCGGGGCGCTCGACAATGCCATAAGGTGCGCGGAGAAAGTTTTCCTCAATGGCCACTACGTCACCTATAACGCCATCGTGGATCCGCTGGATAGTCTCGATGTAACCGGGGTGATGCCGGCTGTGCAGGCCGGACTGGACGCTCAACTTCTTATGCGCGGCTAGGTCGCAGGCGGCCTTGACCATCTTGATGCCATAGGGATCAATGCCATGCGGCTTCTCGACAAAGACGTGTTTGCCGGCCTCAATGGCGGCCTTTAAGTGCAGCGGATGGAACTTAGCCGCATTGGCAATCAACACCACGTCCGACGCGGCGATTACTTGTTTGTAACTGTCGAAACCGGTGAAGCAATGGTCGTCGGCCACCTGGACCTGGCTGCCCTTCTGCGACCGCTCCCGCTCGGCCTTGATGGCATCGCGCGAATTCTTGACGCGGTCCATGAAGATGTCGCACATGGCGACAAGCTGGGCACCGGGGTCGGCGGCCAAAGCCTGGGCTGCGGCCCCAGAGTTGCGCCCGCCGCAGCCTATCATGCCCACCTTGATAACATCGCTGCCAGCGGCGTGGGCGGAGTTGGCGACGCTCAAGGCACCACCGGCAAGCATAGTAGCGCCGCCGGCCAGGCCAATAGATGTGGTGCGTAGGAAGTCACGACGGGTCGTAGTCTTCGAATCTTGGGAGGAGTTCGATTCGTTCATAAATGTGGTGTAGTTAAGATGTGATTTTTAGGTGTTAAGATGAGATCTAAGTGGTTAGTGCTTTAGAGGATGGCCCGGAACCATTCCAGGCTCTTGAGAGTGTTCTTCTCGCCTTTGGACTCCAGACTCATTACGCCGTCCCACTTCCGCTTCTTCAAGAGGGCGACGATCTTCTGGATGTTGCCGGCGTTGATACCCTGGCCGACATAGACTTCGCTGGCGGCGATGCCGGTGTCTTTGCCAATGTTAGCTTTTAACTCCGGTGCCACGTCCTTCACATGGAAATGGTGGATCCACGGGAGCAGCTTCTCGGTCATCTTCACCGGGTCGTTTCCAGCGATTAAGGTGTTCGCCGTGTCAAAGTTGATGCCTACCAGCGGGTCGTCGAAGTGCTGCATCAGCTTCACCATCAGTTCCAGGTTGTTAGTCATTGGCCCATGCGGCTCGACGTTGATCTGAATGCCGTGAGTGCGGGCCACCGGCAACGCCTCGCCGATATGATAGGCGGCGCGCTCATAGACCTGCTTCAGGGTCATGCCGGCGGGGATTTCCGCGCCGTCGGTGGTGGCAATGGCCGGACAACCCAGAGCGTGGGCAAACTTGACGCCGTTGATCAGATAGGGAATGGACTGCCACCGGTGCAGCGCGTAGTGACAGTCCAACTGGCTGACGGTAAGTCCGAAGGACTCCAGCTCGCGGCGCAAGGCAAGCGGGTCCGACTGAAGCGAGGCGGCGGGCGAAAAGCCGAGCCCCTCGAAAAAGTCGTCGCCGTTGACGGTGTTAAGTTCGATGATGGGCGACTGGTTCTTCTGGCACCACTTGAAGCAGTAGGTCAGGGACCGGTCGTCGTGGCGGAAGTTATCACTGGCAATGCCGATTTTGATCATAGTGTTGTTGCTGCTGCGGCTGTCATTGTGATTGAACTGAAACTGGAAGGAAAGAGTTTTTTCGCTGTTCTCAGTGGAATAGATCTCGGCAAAGCTCCGTTAGCAGCGGCATGGTTTGGGTTCAGCGCGACTGGCCCTTGGGATCAAGGTTCGCACGGAGGTCGTCCGCACTGACGGTGCTGGCGATGCCTTGCGGCGACAGTTCGGCCTGGGCAATCCAGACCAGCGCGTTAAGCACCACCTTGCGGTAGTTATCGTTGGCCCAGTTCGCGTGGAAGTGTCCGCCGGTGAAACCGAAGCCGCGGCCGCCGTCCGGGCGTTCGCAGACCCACATCACCGTCTGCGGTTCGCCGCGCTTCACGGACTCTCGGACGGCAGGGTTGCCGCTGTGCGGGCCGTCGGGGCGGCTCATCGTATCGGCGGGCGCGACGGCCTGAAGGATCGGCGTCACACTCTTCAGATTCTCAGCGAAGCGGAGGTGGAAATACCATTCGTCGCGGAGCTTGAACGGCCTCACGCCGCGCGTCACCGGATGCGGCGGCAGCGCGGTGAAGTCCGCTTCCCAGAGCGGGTTCACCGACCAGCTTGGATCATAGTTTCCGCCAATCCACCCGCGTAGTTCGACGGCACTCTTGCCCTCCGGCGGCTGGGTAGCCCAATGGACGAAGCCCAGGCCCGCGCCGCGCCGGGCAACGGCGGCCAGTTGCTCCGGGTGGCGGCCCTGAAACGCGAGGTTCCCGCCGCCGCCGTCGCAGAAGAGCACCACCGCATCGGCGGTCGTCAACGCGGCTTCATTCGTGGGCCAACCGTTGCGGGAGACCTCCACCCGGAGGCCGGGCACCGGCGCGAGACACTTCTGCAGCAGTAGGAAACCGGCGTTGTGCTCATGTTCGCCGGGACCGTGCCCTGGTGGTGCCGCGATAAGCAGCAGAGTCTTGTCACTGGCGAGGGCGGGCAGGGCCAGGGCTAGGCCCAGCCCGGTGGCGAGGTGGAGGCGGGTGGTTGGCATGCTCAAGATAGACATAGGAGTAAGAGTTGGATTAAGTTAGAGGTCAGAGGTCGGGGCGTCAAGGGAGTCGAGGTTTCACAGAATTCTGCCGTCGGCTCTTGCAGCGTGGCCGACGGCTCCGGGATTTGGGCGTAAGGCGAACATAGGCGAACTGATAGAAATCTGTTTCTTTGACGCTCTGCGGTTCCACGATAACGACCGAACTAAGCGACGCGGGCGACCAAGCACGTCCGTTTGGGCAACTGCCGTGGCCCGACCGCGCCGCTCCAGTGATTTTGTTCGGCGCTGCGGTTGAATTGCCGACGACGTTCATAAAGCAAATAGCGTTCGGAGACGGTGCTGGACTTGTGTTTGGACACTCGGAGTAAGCACGCCCATCTGCCGCCGAATAATCGCTGCGGACACCGGGACCACATCTGAGCGCGTGTTTGAAATTGTCCGCCGCGGTCGGGCGAGGCTCCTGCCGAGCCTCGACGGCAGCAGTCGCACGCTGGTTCCGAAAGGCTCGGC
>CAINDV010000332.1 GCA_903847485.1 uncultured Verrucomicrobiota bacterium | reverse complement strand
CTGTACGTGTTTCCCGAGTAGAAGATGATGTGCTTTGTGTCTACTTTCCGAATCTCACGGGTGCATTTGTGAAAGAATTCGATCATCTTGGGTTCCCGGTCTTTCGAGAAAAAACAGGGCTCATTTATGAGGTCATATCCACCAATGGCAGGTTCCTCTTTGTGGTTCCTCGCTGTTTTCAGTGGGTAGCTGGGATGTCGAGATTGCCTGAGGTGAAGTAAAGCATGGCGATGAGGTTCTTGGTGGAGCGGAAGCCTCGCGCCTTGCGTTTGACCGCTGAGAAGACGCTATTGAGGCCTTCCATAAAGGCGTTGGTGGTATGATGTGTCCAGTGGGCGAGGACCCCTTCAAGATGCCGCTCGATCATACCGACGGTCTTCACCATCGCCGCAAATAGGGGCTGCAAATGCTTGCCCGCCACCCAACGAACCCAACGGCACCAAGCCCGCAGTTTGCGCCGCGCCAATGAAGGATCGGGGATCGTATAGATCTCCTGTAGCACCAGCCGCATCTGATGGGCCTTCACACTGGCTAAATTGCTCTTGAGCAGCCCTGCATATCGCGCGGCCTGCTTGGGCGTATGGTTGGCGGGGTTCTTGAGCAGGATCCAACGCGCCTCTTTGAGTAACTCGCGCCCTTGCTTGTCCACGTGAGTGCGTTCGGTGCGGCGGGTTTCGTCCACGGCTTGATTGGCGTGGGCGATGACATGAAACTTGTCGAACACGATGACGGCCTGGTCGCCGAGATTCTCGAGCACTCCGGCAATATAGGCCGGGCTCATATCGATGGAGACCTCGGTGATGGCGCGGGGATGTCCGTTATGCTCCCCCAGCGCCTTTACGAATACCTCCCATGTGGACTTGTCCTTGCCAGGGGCGGCGAAGAGCACGCGCTTGCCGAGCATGTCACAAAAGACACTCACATAGCGATGGCCCTTTTGCGCACTCAACTCATCGCAGCCCACGCAGACCACCCCGCTCCAGTCCGCCTTCGGCCAGGCCTGAGCGACGTGCGCATGCAGCATCCGCCACAGCCGGGTGTCGGTCTCGCCCACATGCCGGGCCACCGCCGCTACCGGCATCTGGCGCAGCAACAAAAGCGCCATCGCTTCGAAGGCCTGCGTGAAGTGCTTGGCCAACCCCTCCCATGGTGGCGTCACGCGGTAGACTTTGCCGTCAGTGGCACGCTGCCCTCGCGGCAGGCGGCAGTGAATCTCACAGCGGTGCTCGAACACGTTGAGGTGCCGCCAGACCAGCTCCTCGCACACATGGTCGTAGCAGCGCACGGCCTGCCCGGCGGCAATGCTCTCCCCGCTCCAGAGTTGCTCCGTCTCCTCCACCCACAGCCGAACGCCCTCATCAAACGAATACTCGCAGCGCGTCACCCGCCACTGCTGCCCCAAGCCCAACAAGTCATGGAATAGTTTCTCTGGTGTCATCTCTTGTCTCTGACATGATCACCTTCTGCTTTTCCACTGAAAACAGCGAGGAACCAATTTCGTTCAGCTAATTCAATGGTAATTAACTTGTTGCGAATTTTGTAGCCTCCAATGACCGGACAGCAGTGATAGAGTCTAGAAAACAGATAGACCCCATCG
>CAINDV010000331.1 GCA_903847485.1 uncultured Verrucomicrobiota bacterium | reverse complement strand
TGCGTCATTCGTCATTCGAGCTTCGGAATTCTGGTTAAATCCAGGCCCCGGAGCCGGAGGATGCCTTGTCCCCCGAAATGGGGACTATCAGGAAAGAAAACCTGCGCTAAGATGTCCCCGTTGACGATGCAAGTACGCAGTGTTCCGTGTGTGTAGTTAGGCGTATATCTGCGGCGCCGCTTCGGTCAACGGCTGTCACAAGCAGCTAGTGGTTGGCGAATTTAGTTGTTGTTCTCATTGCGAAAGGCCGGGCGAAAGCCCGGTCTTGTCGTTTCCAGCCATGCCCGATGGTGACATGGCGCTTGTCCCCCGAAATGGGGACTATCAGGAAAGAAAACCTGCGCTAAGATGTCCTCGTTGACGATGCAAATACGCAGTGTTCCGTGTGTGCAGTTAGGCGTATGTCTGCGGCGCCGCTTCGGTCAACGGCTGTCAAAAGCGGCTAGTGTTTGGCGAATTTAGTTGTTGTTCTCATTGCGAAAGGCCGGGCGAAAGCCCGGCCTTGTCGTTTGTACCAGTCCGTGTGCGAGAGAAAGTCAAATTAGCCAGCGCCAGCCGCGCCCGCAATTTGCCGCGTCACTTGGGCTGCGGCCGCGAATCCGAACGCCCCCGTCACAAACGCCGCCGAGCCGTAGCCCCAGTCGCAATTCAGCCGAGGCGGTTGGCCAGCGTCGGTAGAATCGTCGGCGGCGCAAGCGGTGGCAGGCATTTCCAGCAGGACAGGTGATTCTGGCGAATAGACGCATGCCACGCCCATCGGTTGGCCAGCAGCGGGGAAGCCGTGTTCGGTGCGCAACCGCCGCCGCAACGCCGTCAGCAACCGGTCATGCGAGGCGTCTGCCAGATCGGCCATCCGCACGGCGGTGGCGTCGCGTCGCCCGCCCGCGCCGCCGCAGACGACCAAGGGGATTTCCCGCTGACGGCAGAGCGCGATCAACAGCGTCTTGTGCGTTACGCTGTCAATGGCATCAATGATGTGCAACACGCCGTCGCCGCCGCTGCCGGCAAACGCTTCCAGCAGGCTCTCGCCGTTGGCTTCCGTGAAAAACTCCTGCACGGCCGTCACGCGGCAATCTGGATTGATGGACCGGACGCGTTCCGCCATCACGGCGACCTTGGCGCGGCCCACGGTGTCGTCCAACGCGTGAATTTGCCGGTTGATGTTCGTCACACAAACCTCGTCCAGGTCCACCAACGTCAGCGCGCCGATGCCCGACCGTGCCAGCGCCTCCACCGCCCACGATCCTACGCCACCGATGCCGACAATGGCAACGTGCGCCCGGCGCAGCCGCGCCAGGCCTTCGGCTCCGTAAAGCCGGGCCACACCGGCGAACCGGCCACTTTCAGCTTCATTCATCGTTGGGGCGCAGTCTCCCGTCTCGGGCTTTCACTTTCAAGGAAGGATGAGAAATTAGGAACTCAGGAACTCAGAAAAGGCTCTAGTTCCGCGCGCCCGTGGCAGGCAGAGCCTTTCCTGATTTCCTGATTTCCTAATTGATCTCCGCCGCCAGAGAGCAAGCATTGCAGGGGAGTTTTTTTGTTGGCGACCGGGCCGCAGAGTTCGCAGACTATGTCCGGAATGTTTGAGATCAAACCCATGATGGCCGCTGACACAGCCGCGGGCTACGCCGAACTGGAGCAACAGCTTCGCGCCTTGCTGGGCGGCGAGCGCGATTACACCGCCAACGCCGCCAACACGGCGGCGCTGCTCTTTCACACGGTGCCGGGGCTGAACTGGGCGGGCTTCTACCGATTGGTGGGAGAGACGCTGGTGATCGGGCCGTTTCAGGGCAAACCGGCGTGTGTGCGGATTCCCCTCGGCCAGGGCTTGTGCGGCACGGCGGCGGCGCGGCGGGCGACGGTGCGGGTGCCGAATTGCCGGGCGTTCCCCGGTCACATTGCCTGCGACCCCGCGTCGAACGCGGAGATCGTTCTGCCGCTGCTGGCACAAGGCCGCTTGGTAGGCGTGCTGGATCTCGACAGCCCGGTGCTCAACCGGTTCTCGGAGGCGGATCAAACTGGACTGGAACGTCTGGCGGCCGCCTTCGTGGCGGCCACGGATTTTGAGTGAAGGGCGCGGCGGGGGGGCGCCACTTTGGAGCGTGCGCGGGAGGCGCTTCCTCAAGCCGTCGTCGTCGTGGCTTCCTTGATGAGCCATTCGTAGCCCTTTTCTTCCAGCGCCAAGGCGAGGGATTTGTCGCCGGTGCGGATGATCCGGCCATCCCATAGGACGTGGACGAAGTCGGGCACGATATAGTTGAGCAACCGTTGGTAGTGAGTGATGACCAGCGCGGCGTTGTCGGGGCGCTTGAGCTTGTTCACGCCGCCGGAGACGATCTTCAGCGCGTCAATGTCCAGACCAGAATCGGTTTCGTCCAAGATAGAAAGCTTCGGCTCCAGCACGGCCATCTGGAAGATTTCGTTGCGCTTCTTCTCGCCGCCGGAGAAGCCTTCGTTGACGGAGCGTTTGAGCAGATCCTCGGGCAGTTCCAGCAGCTTCATCCGCTCCTTCACCAGCGTGAGAAACTCCATCGCGTCGAGTTCCGGCTGCCCGTTGTGCTTGCGAACTTCATTGAGCGCGGCCTTGAGAAAGTAAGTGCTGTTGACGCCGGGTATCTCGACCGGATACTGGAAGGCGAGGAACAGTCCTTCGCGGGCGCGTTCCTCCGGATCCAGGTCCAGCAAGTCCTTACCGCAGTAAGTCACTTCGCCGCCGAGAACTTCGTAGCCGGCGCGGCCGGCGAGCACCGAGGCGAGAGTGCTCTTGCCGCTGCCGTTGGGTCCCATGATGGCATGGATTTCGCCGGGGTTGATGGTGAGGTTGATGCCTTTGAGGATCTGCCGGCCTTCGACGCCGGCGCTCAGGTTTTTGATTTCAAGAATGGGTTGGTTGCTCATTTAATAAATTCTTTCTGCCACAGATGAAACACGGACGAAACACGGATTTAGAAGACCATGCGTTTGAACTCCACTTTCGTCCGGCCAAAGTTGACCAGCAGACCGACCTTGATGCCGGTGGCTTTGAGTTCGTTCAACAACTGCGGTTCGTCTTCAGAACTGTAGTTCTTAGCCGTCTTGAGTTCGACAACGACCACGTCGTTGACAAACAAGTCCGCGCGAAAGTCGCCGACGGTCGCGCCCTTGTATTTGACCTTGATGGGCGACTCCGTTTCGCACTTTAGCCCCAGTCGTTGCAACTCCACCTGCATAGCCTTCTGATAAACACTACCCATGAACCGGCGCTTCGTAGCGGTGCCTCGGCAGAGC
>CAINDV010000330.1 GCA_903847485.1 uncultured Verrucomicrobiota bacterium | reverse complement strand
CTCAAGCGCGAATTCCCCCGCCTCCCGTTCTACGAGAACTTCCGCCAATGGGCCGCCTGGGGCCGCGCCCTCATGGACCTCCATCTCACCTACGAGCAAGCCCCGCCCTTCCCGCTGGAGCGCGTGGAGGCTCCCGACGGCCGTAGCGGCGTCTCGGCAGAGCGCCGCCATCTAAAAGAAGACGAGAATGCGGCGCTCTTCCGAGACGCCGCTACGCCGAACGACAAACCCGCCCTCAAACCCCGCCTCAAAGCCGTGAAAGAAACCGGCACCATCGAGATTGACGCCACCACCACGCTCCACGGCATCCCCGCCGCCGCCTGGGACTACAAACTCGGCAACCGCAGCGGCCTCGAATGGGTGCTCGATCAGTGGAAAGAGCACAAGATCAGCGATCCCACCGTGGCCAAGAAGTTCAACACCTACCGCTTCGCCGATCACAAGGAGAAGGTCATTGACCTCCTGGCCCGCGTCTGCACCGTCAGCGTGGATACGATGAAGATCGTCCGTGCCATGCCGTGAAGCTTCCGCCCCACCAGATGGTTTTTGGCACCCGGCAGAGCCTCGTCCCGGCGACTCCGGAGGCGGAGTCGGGGTGGTTTCCAGGCCAGCTTGGCGGCAGGGCCAATCACCGGGCAGACTTTGGCCGAGCGCCCCGGGCATTCGCAACATCAGAAAAAAACTTGTCTCCGGTTGGCCTAGCGCCAGACTGGCGGTGAGATTTAGTTCGTGGCATGTCACCCCGTGTTCCAACCGCAGTAATCCTGATTCAAGCCGGCCGCCCTCCGGCCTGGCTCCGATCCGGTCGGCTGGGCTGGCGAGCGCGCACGGCGCTGGGCCACCCCTGCCGGTGGCCCGCCGGCCCCTTGCAGCCGCCCGGCGGCGAGCGCGCCGAGGTCCGGCAGCCCCGCCCTCCCGGAACCCGCGCAGGGTTTCGTTTGGCTTCGTTCCGGTTCGCCTCTGACCGCGTATGTTCGCTTAAGTTCGCGTATTGGAGCGGAATTTACGGTATCGGCCCAGCCGGAAGCCCCTTCCCAGCCGGGGCAAAATTACCAAACGAACCCAAATCCGGCTCCTGTCGGCTCGACCTTGGTCAAGGCCAGTCAAACCTGGTCAAACCAAACTCGCTCTGCCTTCCCTTGCGCAGTGATTGTCTGAATTGCTCATCCCTATGAAAACACGAATGCTCCGCTCCACTCTCATCCTCACCACCGCCGCTCTATGGCTCGCCGCCGCGCCCGGCGCGGGGGCGGCGACCTTCACGGTGTTGAACAACGCCAACTCCGGCGCGGGTTCGCTGCGCCAGGCGATCCTGGATGCGTCCGGCAGTGCCGGGGCCGACACCATCCTGTTTAACGCCAGCTTGGCCGGCCAGACCATCACGCTGACCACCGATTCCACCTATGCCAGCCTGGGAATCACTTTCGGGCCGACGGCACTCGTCATTACCGGCGACACCCTCACGATTGACGGCTCAGCCGCTCCCGGCCTGAGCCTCAGCGGCAACAGCGCCCGTCGTGTATTCGCCGTGGCCACCGGGGCCACGCTGGCACTGAAAAACCTGACCATTACCGCCGGCAAAGCCCTCGGCGGGGCCGGCGGAAGCTACCCAAGTCAAGGAGGCGGTGGTGGCGGCGGGGCCGGCTTGGGCGGCGCGGTTTGGAATGACGGCACCTTGTCGGTTGTGGGGGTGACCTTCACCACCAATACCGCCCAGGGCGGGGCTGGGGGCAGTATCGGCACAGGTTCTGGAAGCCCCGGTGGCGGCGGGGGCGGTTTCGGAACCGCCGGTGGTAATGCGACCACCACGGTTGCCGGCCTCGGCGCGGTGCCCGGCGGCGATGGGGGTGTGAGCGGAAACGGATCTCCTGGCGGCTTCGGCGGAGGAGGCGGAGGAGGAGGAAGATCCGGCATCGGAGGAGCCGGTGGCTTTGGCGGTGGTGGCGGCGGCAGTGGCACAGGCGTCAGTGCTGATGGTGCCGGCGGTTTCGGTGGCGGTGCCGGCACCGCTGACGTTGGCGATGGCGGCGGTGGCGCTGGCTTGGGCGGGGCCATTTTCAACAACGGTGGGATACTCAGCCTCACCAACAGCACCCTGACGGCCAACTCCGCTATTGGCGGAGCCTCCCTATCCAATAGCGGCAAGGGCTACGGCGGGGCGATCTTCAACCGCAATGGCACCCTGACGGTGCTTAACTGCACCATTTCCCTGAATACCGCCGCTGCGGGCGGACGCGGCATCTACAACCTGGGCGACGCGGCCACGGCCTTGGCCTCGATCAACAACACCATCATCGGCCAAAACAGTACCACTCCCACCGACTTCGTGGGCAGCACCATCAACGCCGGCACCAGCACCACCAGCGGCGTGGGCAACCTGATCCGCGCGCAAACCGGTTTTGCCGGCACCATCGCCAGCATTGCGGACCCGTTGCTGTCAGCGCTGGCCGACAACGGTGGCCCGACTAAAACCCTGCTCCCCGGAGTGACCAGCCCCGTCCGCAACCGCGGAAACGCCGCCGCCGCCGCGGCCCTGACCGTTGATCAGCGCGGCCAGTCCCGCTTCTCGGGCGGGCAGATAGACATCGGGTCTGTCCAAGCCACCCCCTCCACCACCGCCACCACTACCACATTGGCCTCCAGCCTGAATCCCTCCACCTTCGGAGCGAGCGTCACCTTTACCGCCACGGTCACGCCCAGCGCCGCCAGCGGCACGGTTACGTTCAAGGACGGCGCGACGACGCTGGGCACCGGCACGTTGAGCGGCAGCCAGGCCACTTATGCCACCAGCGCCCTCACTGCCGGCAGCCACAGCATCACCGCCGAATACGCGGGCGACAGCAGTTACAGCGGCTCTACCTCCGCCCCCCTGAGTCAGACCGTGAACAAAGCCAACCCCTCGGTGACGGTTTGGCCGACGGCGAGCCCGATCATCAACGGCCAGACGCTCGCTTCGTCCAGTTTGAGCGGGGGCACGGCCACGCCTACGGGCAATTTCGGTTGGACCACGCCCAGCACGGTGCCGCCTGTCGGCACCAGCAGCCAAAGTGTCACCTACACGCCGACCGATACGACTTACGCTACGACGAACTGGACCGTCAGCGTCACGGTCCTGGCGGCGACCCGCACCTGGACCGGGGCCGGCGGGAATCCCAACTGGACCACCGCCGGCAACTGGGGGGGAGCGGCACCGGCTGCGGGAGACACGCTGGTCTTCCCGGAGAGCGCCGTTGCCTACATCGCCAACAACGATTTTGCGGCCGATGCCCGCTTTGACTCGATCCAGATCGACAGCAGTTCCTACACCTTCAGCGGCAACGCCATCCAGTTGGACAACGGGATCACCACCACCCACGCCACTGGGATTGCGACGCTGCCGCTCGGCATCACCTTGACTGCTCCCCAGACGGTCACCGTCGGTGCGGGGGGTACGCTCTCTCTTACCGGAAATCTGACCGGAACCGGCGGCATCACCAAGGCCGGTACCGGTGGGTTAGGCCTGAGCGGCGCCACGAGTGACTACTCCGGCGGCACGATGATCGCCGCGGGGACGCTTTACCCCTATGCAAACAGCGCTCTGGGTTCGGGCGCGGTCACCATTGCCAGTGGCGCCGAGATGACGCTTGAAACAGGCTCCGGCATCACCCTTGCCAACGCCATCTCAGTGGCGGGAACCGGCACGAGCACCTACGGGGCCATCATCAATAACATGGGCGCGAACACCCTGAGCGGCCCCATTACCCTGACTGGGGACACCAAGTTTTACGCGAACGCTGGACAATCCCTGACCAACTCGGGAGCCATCGGGGACGGCGGCAACGCCCGGGGCCTCACCCTAGCCGGCGGCGGAGTCATCACTTTCAGAGGTACGGTGAGTAACACCTATACAGGCGACACCACCGTCAGCGGCACCGGTAGCGGCGAACTGGACCTCTACAAAACCGGCGGGGCCGTCGCCATCGCGGGAAACCTGATCATCAACAAGACGGTTAAGCATTGGGCGACCGGCCAGATCGCCGACACCGCCATCGTGACCGTCAACGGTGGGGGCACGCTCAATATCAACGGCTACAACGACACCATTGGCGGGCTGGTTCTCAACGGCGCGGGCAGCGCACCGACCGTGTCCACGGGCATCGGAGTTCTCACGCTGGCCAGCGGTGGCGGGCTTACGACCAGCGGCAGCACTCCTCCCTTTGTTTCCCAATACCTGGCCTTCGCTGCCGGGCCTCACACGCTCGATATCGGTCCGAACCTCACCCTGGGCTTCAATGCCGGGTTCACCGGTTCCGGCGATGTCGTCAAGACCGGGTCTGGAACGCTGACACTCGGCGGGGACAACGCCAGCTACACATCCAAGTTCACGGGTTCCCTGACGATCAACGCTGGCAGGGTCAGGAT
>CAINDV010000329.1 GCA_903847485.1 uncultured Verrucomicrobiota bacterium | reverse complement strand
GCCAATAACCCATGCGTTCAAGAAATTCGTGGCCCCGCGAATTTGCTGGGCCAGATGCCCCGATTTGCTCGCGGACGACCTGCGCCAAGCCGCATGAAACCGTCACTCGCCAGTAGATAACTTACACACTAATTCAACGGTAGTGGACCCCGCCCCACCCCCACCTCCTTGGCGTCGTGGAGCACGTTACTTAGCGGATATCCCCAAGAGCAGGGCACGGAGGGTTGGGTCGCGATTCCCCCGCCCGGAAGTGGGGGCTTGACCAAGCGACGCAACCACGGTCAACTACGGCCCGGGTGCCGCACTATTGGACCGCCGCCCGCTGCACTTTTCAACCGGCGTTTACACACGCTGCCGGCGGACTCCGGGTTAGGGACTCGGCCATAAATAACTAACCATAGAGGTTCTTTCAAAACCCTGTAGGAGCCGAGGTAACGAGGCTCAAACATCCTGCCCCACAGCTTTGGCTAGGATGGACGCGAGGAATTGGCGTGAGACCCCTCACCCAGTCCCTTTCCCCATCCGATGGGGTACTGCCGTTTGGTTCAGGGAACACCGTTCGGCGCTCGCCTTAACCGCATCCAGGCAGACGGTGGTAGGGCGGGGGCTTCCTGCCGAGATTGGACAGTTCGCTAGGCTCGGCATAATACCAATCGGTCATGGGCTACGGTTCGTCATGCGGGTGTATGCCGAGGCTTCTTCAAAACTCTAGGAGACGACGTAAGAAGTCTTTGATTCCCATGGGATTTAGCCTCGTTACCTCGGCTCCTACAGGGTTATGAAAGAACCTCTTCTGGCTAAGCCATAACCATGCAGCAGGGAGACCCTCCAATTAACCGCAGAGACGCAGCGCAGCAGAGCAGCAACGGAGCGGGAAAAGCAGACAGAAACATTGAAGCCAGAAAAATATAGAGGACCCCATTGTTCTGTCCTTCATTTTTCGGTCTCCATGTCTTCCTGCAAAATTCCTCGCAGCTTGCAAACAAATTAGACCATTGCAGTGCGAAGGACGCAGAGAATAATCACTTTCGGCGGCCGGTTTCTGGCTCACCGAAGGGGGACCTTTGCCAGGCCGCAGGCGGCTACTCTTTCTCTACGCCCTTCGCAGTGCTATCTCCCAACTGCGTCGCGTTCGGCGCAGATTTCTTTAACGCCGGGGACGCAATGGTTGGCGCGGAGGTCCGCAGAGAACACGTTTCCTCTGTGACCCTGTGCAAAACCTCTGCGGCCTCGGCGTTGAATCGGGTGGCCTGGCAGTTTGGTTGCGGCTTGGCCGCGCTGCGTCTCTGCGGTTCATCGGAGGGTTGCTTCTCTGAATAGGTACGGCTTAGAACTGGTCTTCCTTGTTCTTGAAGAGAAGGTTGAACGTAGTGAGCGAACCCTGACAGCGGGTGACATATTGCTGCATCTCCACCTTCTCGGCGTCGCTCAATTTCTCATGGGCATTGATCTTCTGCTCCAGCACGCGGAGTTGGTTGCGCACCATGACGATCTTGTGGAAGAACACTTCCAGCGGGATCTCCTTAGTCGTTAGCGTCGGGTCGGTCGGGTGCATGACGAGCCGGCCGCCCTGCCAACGCAGACCGAGTTTTTCGACGACGCCGTCGGGACTTTCCATGCCTAACAGGGCGGCGGTGGTCTCGACAGTCCGCTTGATGAGTTGCGCCAGCGGCACGGTCAAGCCGAGGAGCGCGGCTTGGGGTTCGGCCGCAGTAAGTTCGGCCGTGACGGGTTCAACGACGCGCTGGCCTTCGGGAAAACGGATTTCCGCCGTGTGCGCGGCAATGGTTTGCACGACGCCGACGCCGTATTGCGGGTGGCGCACTTTCAAGCCGATGTGCAGGTCTTCAATTTTCATGCGTGTTATTATCAGGCCAGGGCAGGGTGCGATGCAAACGATCTTTGCGGCCGGGGCGGGGGCGCATCTTGTTACCGCCACCCATGAGTGTGGCAGCCGCCCCGGCTGCCAGAGTCTTGGCAACTGCCTCGGCTGCCGAACCCTTCGGCGGGCGGGGCGCCCGCCGGACGGTCACAGGCAAGGTGCTTGCGTCACTACGGGGCAGTGTCAAGATGTGCCCCTGGAGCGGCCACGCTGCCCTCATGGCTTCCTCCGTGGTCCAACGTGGCTCATGTCCGGCGGGTGGAAGCCCAAGCCGAACGCGGGCGAGTTGGTCTTCAGGCGGAAATCGAGATTCTCCGGCGCCTCGAACAACGGGTCAGCGAGGAGTGAGTCGCGGTCGTGGCCGGCCGCGCGCCACTGCGCCAGCGTCTGTCCGGCGAAGCGTAGCGCCTCTGGGTCGGCGGTGAGGCGGGTGTCGAAGTAGAGGTTACGGTCCATCACAAAGCGGTGGTTCTTCCAACTGCTGCCCAGCAGATCGCCGGTGCTGAGCAGGACGATGTTGTTAGTGAAGGTGAACGATAGGTGCTCTTCGTCGCGGGTGCGCATCAACTCGTGCTCGCGGTTCAGGGCGATGATGTTGTTTCGCAGGATGTTCTCGCGCCCGTAGTGCTGGTGGAAGCCGGCACTCTTGCAGTGATAGACGACGTTACTCTCCAGCACGATGCCGGTGCTGCCTTCATCGGTGTAGAGTCCCCAGCCGCCGTAGCCGTGCGACTCGACATCGTGGATAAGGTTGTTGCGCAAGAGTGTGCCGGGTTGCGGGCCGAGGGTGTAGATGGCACCCATGTCACTGAGCAGTCCCTGGCCAATGTCGTACAGGTGATTGAACTCAATATGATTGTCGCGGCAGGGTGACTCGCGATAGCCCCAGGTCCAGCCCACGGAGATAGCCGTGTAATAGAGGTCGTGGATGTCGTTGTGGACGACGCGGTTGCCGCCGCTCTGGAGGATGAGCACGCCGACGGCGGTGGGGTTGACGCGGCCCAAGGCGGACATCTCATTGTCGGAGACAGTATGGTTATCCGAGCGTTCCTCCGGCTTCGAGCGGACGTCGGTTTCGCCAAGCTTCACGCCGCCGGCACCGAGGTCGCGGAAGGTGCAGCCGACCACGCGTCCGCCGTCGCAGCCGCGGCCCAGTGCGACGCCGTAGCCGCCCAGATGTTTCAGGGTGCAGTCCTCGATCGTTAGTTCCCGCGTGCCTTCCGCTGTGATCGTCGCCGGGATGGCCACCGCCGCTTGCACGTCCACCTGACCTTTCGGCGCGAGGGTCCAATCCGTGTGGGCGAAGGCCAGCCCGCGTAAGGTGACACGTTCCACCGGACGGCCCGCCGCCAGATCGCCCGTCACGCGAATAAGCTCTGTCAGGCTCGGCGCGCGGAACTCCATTCGCTGCGGATCCTCGCCCGGTCGCGCCAGGTAAGTGAGCACCCCGCTGCCGCGGTCGAGATACCACTCACCGGGCGCGTCCAGAGCGTCAGGGGTGTTCTCGATCCAATAGCGGGCACTGTCCTCACGGGTATGCGCGGCGGCGTTGAAGGAAAGCGTGACGGTGTTACTCGCCGCGTCCACGGCGCGCAGGTGCTGACGGAAGGAAGTCCATTTCTCGAAGCCCACCACTTCGAGGTTCGGTTGGCTGGCCCACTCCGCGCTGACGTCGCGGCCACGGAACCCAAACCGCACTGGCTCATCGCTGAAGCGCTGACCGGCCATCTGAAAGAACTGCCCCGCGTTCGGCGTGCGGGCGCGGACGGCGCGGCGGCCCTCCACGAAGAGCGAGCGGAAATACCACGCGCCAGCGCGCACCTCCGGCAATGTCACCGACCAACCGTTCGTGCGGCCCGCGACCGGCTGCCAGCCCGTGAGGTGCCGGGCCGAAGTGATGACCGGCCACTCACCTGGGGCGGCGGCCAGCGTCAACCCGGAGTCAGCAGGCGTTAGTTCGAGCGGAGCTTCGAGACGATGCTCGCCGCCGCGCAACTGGAGGGTAAGGTCAGCATTAGTGCCGGCCGTTTGCCGCGCCTGCCGTGCCGCCTGGACTGCCGCTGACAGGGAGAAAAACTCTCGGCCGTCGGCGACCGCCGGGACCGTGCGGGCAACGCCCAAGGCTGGGGTGGGCCGCACAGTGAAGACCAGCGACTCTTTCGCCAGGCCCGGCACGGCGGCCCCGGCCATAAAACCAACCACCAGCCAACCAGCTTTGCAATTACATGGTGTCATGCGGAGATTCTGCCAACATTTGGTGTTCGCGGGAAGTGATTTTTTCATACACGACAAGGCAAGCGGGATTGCCAGCGAAGGCCGGCCCGCGGCGTGGGCAACGACGAATTGTGGTTCCCAGGCGAGTCCAAGGCTTGGCGCTCTTGCCGTGGGTCCACTGCCGTTTAGTTAGAGCCTGTCTCCAGCGGAGGAAAGGGCTGTCGTTGTTGATCGCGACTGCGTTTCGGCGGTATGCAAGCGGGGGCGATTTCATGATTTGAGGCCAAAACACGTTATTTTGGGCAGGTTTGGCATCGACTGACGAGCGCTGGCCTTGATCGCTGGTGCCTGGGGT
>CAINDV010000328.1 GCA_903847485.1 uncultured Verrucomicrobiota bacterium | reverse complement strand
TTTGCCTGATGTAATTGGGTTTTGTTGCTCGGAGTTACATGTTTGACCTCGAACCCAAAACTGTCCGCCTTTTCCAGGCTGCGGTATTCGGTGGCCCCACATGGCCACCGAATGTCAAGACCTGTTTCCCGAAATGTCGTGTAGCACTCAAAGTTGGAAAATAGTGTGCGATCAAAACTGGAAAGGTGTCAGGAGGCCGGGCAATGGAGCAAAACGATAGGTTTGGTCTGTGGGTCCGGGGCGTGGAGCCGGTAGTAAATATCGCCGTTGGGGCGGAGGGAGCGGATGACGCGGGAACGGGGCGGCGCGGCGATGGGGTGGCGTTGGGCACCGACGGGAACCTGGCCATCGTCGCCGACCCGCACGTTGGTGCGCCGGCTCCTGATGAAGGGCCACCAGGGACAGGCCGGAGCTGGGCGGAGCAAGCTGCGGTGGTCAGCGAGGGCCTGGGTTTTAGCAGCGTGCGGCGTGGGGCCGAGTTCGCGGTGGCTTTCGTGTTCGTTGGCGTGGGGCACCAGTTGGTCGAACCGGGGGTTGGTCGGCAACCGGCGTGCGGAGCCGCCGCGGAACGACTACGGAGAGCGCAGCCGCATTCAAGGCATTCTGGGCTTTGACCCTACACGGCATTCCTCCGGGGTTTGATTCGTCGTCTCCAAAGGCCAAGTGTGAGTTCCTGAAGGCGAATCTCCAGCCCACGATGGTGCTCAATGGTCAAAGAGCATTGTCGAAAGAAGTGTCTGGGCTGCCGCCAGTGGTTCATTCCTAACCCGCGAACGCAGGGACGGCAGAGGTTTTGTTCCAAGCCAGCCTGCAAGAAAGCCAGCAAGAAGTGGCGACAGGCACGCTGGCGGGTTAAGCCTGAGAACAAGAACTACTGGCGCGGAAGTGACGAAGTAAACCGGGTGCGCAAATGGCGCAAGCTCCACCTGAAGCGCAAGCATGTCGTGAACCCGCCGGATCAGTGGATTCGGGCGGAGGGTGTGTTTGAAGGCATCGTCGAGACGGAAATCTACTTGCGAGCGCGGGAGATGATTCTGGCGCGCAGCCAGAAGCTCACCGATGAAGAGATGCTGGAACAACTGCGCGTCCTGCTGAAGCAACACGGGCGCATCTCGGGCATCCTGATAGACGAAGCGGAAGGCCTGCCATCGAGCGCGGCGTTTCGCCATCGCTTCGGCGCTCTGGTGAACGCCTACCGGCTGATTGGGTACGACCCGGGAATTGACTTTGGATTCATCGAGGAAAACCGTCGCTTGCGAAAGCAACATCCTGAAATCGTGGCATCGTTGGTGGAGCAAATCACCGCGCTCGGTGGTAGCGCCGTGTGGGACAAGGCCACGCAACTGCTGAACGTGAACGACGGACTGCGCGTATCCATTGTCTTGTGCCGGCACACGACGACGGACGCCGGCTCGTCCCGCTGGCTGATCCGGCTGGACGCCGGGCTGAAACCAGACATCACGATTGCCGTCCGCATGAATGCCACCAACGAGGGCGTGCGTGATTACTACCTCCTGCCCGGCCTTGACATGACATGGGAAGACCTGCGCGTTGCCGAAGCCAACGGCGTATACCTCGACACCTATCGCTTCGATACCCTCGAATACCTTTTCAGTCTGACGGAGCGAATCAACCTGGAGGAAACCACATGACGCCAACTTCGAGACCACTCTCTTCCCTCTCCCGATCAAGACATAGAGGGTAGCGCAAACCAAGAAACCGTATGAATGACGAAGTGCAGATGATCCCGATTGACCGGATTCGGATGTTGAATCCGCGCCACCGTGAACGGAAGAAGTTCGAAACCATCGTCCAGAGCATCAGGGATCTCGGGTTGAAGAAGCCGATCCAAGTGAGTCTGCGAGCGAAGGATGAAGCCGAAGGGCCGGGCTACGACTTGGTGTGCGGGCAAGGACGCATCGAGGCATTCACCGCGCTCGGCTACAAATCTATTCCCGCGATGGTGGTGGAGATCAGCAAGGAAGACCGGCTGTTGCGGAGCCTGGTCGAGAACATGGCGCGGCGGAATCCCGCACCGATGGAATTGATCAATGAGATCGAACGGCTGAAGGGTCGCGGGTACAGCCTGAGTGAGATTGCGCGCAAGTTGGGCAGCGACCTCGCGACGATCGGCGGACTGGTGGCCTTGAGGAAGGCGGGGGAGGAGCGTTTGCTCGAAGCGACGTTGAGCGGCAAAGTGCCGCTGAGCGTGGCGGCGGAGATTGCGAAGGCGGAGGGGGCGGAGATGCAGCGGGAACTGTTGAAAGCCTACGAGGCGAAACAGCTCAGCTACAGCTCCATCCGGGCAGTGAAGCGATTGATGGATCAGCGCCGGAACCTGGGCAAGCAGCGTGGTTCAAATGGACAAGCTGCGCACAAGCGCATGACGAGTGCGGACAGCCTGGTGAACGCGTACCGCCGCGAAAGCCAGCGCCAGAAACTGATGGTTAAGAAGGCGCGCGTGTGCGAGGCGAAGCTTCTGTTCGTAGTGACCGCACTACGCAAGCTCACAGCCGACGAGAACTTTCTGAACCTGCTCCGGGCGGAAGCACTGGCCACCATTCCCAAGGACACTTGGGAACGGCTACAGGAGAGACCCAAGGAGGTAGCATGAAGCACAAAGCCAAGAACTCGGGCCCGGCAACAGACCCGACTCTCGCCCCCCTTCTCTCCGGTGCCGAGGAGGCAGTCCTCTTGCCCGACGCGCCGCAGGCAGAGGTGCCGAAATTGGCGTTCGAGATGCGCAGGCTGGAGGTGTCCCTCGAACGGATTCTCCCGTCACGAATCGTGAAGAACCACGACAGCCTGAGGCGTTACAAGGCAATCGTCGCTTCCATGAGAGAGGTGGGTATGGTCGAGCCGTTGATCCTTCACCCGATTCGTGAAAAGCCAGACACGTATCTGCTGGTGGACGGGCACCTGCGGCTGCTGGCCTTGAAGCAACTCGGCAAGCTGACAGCAGAGTGCCTGCTGGCGAAGGACGATGAAGGCTTCACCTACAACGCACGCATCAACCGACTGCCGCCAATCCAATGCCACAAGATGATCGTCAAGGCCGTACGCAACGGGGTGAATCCAGAACGGATTGCGTCGGCCCTCAACATGCCGATCGACGTGGTGCGAGGACTCATGACGCTGCTCGACGGGATTAATGGGGAAGCCGCCGAGTTGCTCAAAGACAAAAACACTTCGCCGAGAACCATTCGGCTGCTGAAAAGAGTGACGGGACTGCGACAAATCGAAATTGCGGAACTCATGGTCAGCACCAACAGCTACGTGTTCGGATATGCCGAGGCGCTAGTGTTGGGCACGCCGAAAGATCAACTGGTGAACCCGGCCGTGCCGAAGAAGAAGACCGGGCTGTCGGCGGAGGGCGTTGCCAAGCTAGAGCGCGAGATGGAATCGCTAGAACGCGACTTCAAAGGAATCGAGACGACCTACACGGCGAACATGATGAGCCTGACCCTGGCGCGCAGCTACCTCAGGAAACTCATGGCCAACGGGAAAGTAGTGCGCTTCCTTAAAGCACACCACGCGGACCTCTGCGCTGAGTTCGAGACGATTGCGGCAGCAGAAGCGGTGTGAGTCTCGCAGCCGAGCCAGCGCTCAGGCAGGTTTCATACGCCAACTAAGGCTGGGGCAGCGTTGGGGACTGCGACCATATGAATTGCGCGTTACCGAAGACGAGGCTGTCATCTGTGCGCCGGAACAGGCCGGCAATTATTTCGTGTCGCGGGGCGAGCAAACCAGGACATTTTCTGTAGTTAGCAAACCAGGACAGTTGGGGGGCCGCCAAATCTTGAGAATCCGCCCCCGGCCAATCCTTGAGGAGGCCGGAGCGTAGCGGAGGCCGACGAAAGGACTGGCCGGGGGGCGGCGGCCGGCCGACCTTGGGCGCTTGAAAAATACCAACAATTATCGCATCGCCACGCCCCTGCTTTCATCAGGCATGTGCTGGCTTCCTTCCGCCAGCAAGCCCTGACGGCCACCCAAGCCGCCGAGCAACTGGGCCTGTCCCACAGCCGCTTCTATGCACTCGCCACCGATTACCTCCGCGCCCACGCCTGCCAGAAGGCGGGTTTGTGGATTCCGGGAACCTCGGGTGGCGATCACGCCACCGCTTGGCCTGAGCCGGTCACCGACCTCCTCAAAAAGCGCCTGACTTGCGCTCCGCCTTGCCCATACAGTTTCGCCGCCTCCGAAGCTTTGCGATTGCTCGCCTTCAAGCTCGACCGCGCCCAGGTCCGCCGCTGGGCCCTGGAAAATGGTTGCGCACATCTGACTCCGCCCAAACGTCCGCACGCCACAGTGCGTCGCTGGCAGCGCTCCCAGATCGGCGAACTCTGGCAATTGGACGCTTCCCCCCATCGCTGGTTCCCCGCCAGCTCGCTGGCCTTCCCCATGCTCAACATGCTCGACGATTGCAGCCGCGTGTTCGTCGGCTCCAAACTCTATGGGCGAGAACTCCTCTTGTCCTACCTGGATTTCCTCCCGGCCGCCTTCCTGAGCTACGGCCGGCCCCTGCAAATCTGCGTGGATTATCACGCCCTGTTCTTCACGCAGAATCCCGACGCGCGATGCGCTTCGGCCAGTGCGGTGGCTTTCGGATAGACAAAACGCAGTTCCACCCAGTGCGCATAGCCCACGCCGCGGTGTCTAACGGCGTGGTAGGTGACGCCGTGCCGGGTGGTTTCGCGCTAGAGCATCTCGATCAGTTGTCGGTGCGCTTCAAGATTAGCCCGGTTCATCAGACCATCTGTGTTAGACCGGATGAGGCACCGGTAACGGTTGCGTTCGCCGCCACGAACCTCGCGGCCACCCCCGCCACGTTCACGGCACCGGGCGGGTATGAAATCCAATGCGTGGCAGACGACGGCGACCTGCCACAACCAACATCCTGTTCGTCACCGTCCGCGCCGCGGGCAGCACCGGCAACGGCTTGGACGACGCGGTGAAATAACCATTATCTCGGCCGGCTGCACGCGCCCAACGGCGGTCCAAACGACGATTGGGACGGCGCCGGTCTAAGCAACCTTTACGAATACCTGACCGGCACCGCCCCGACAGACCCAAGAAGCAGCTTTCATTTGAAGATAACACGCAAGCGGGCATCCACGATGCCAGCCCCGCCTGAAAATGTCACCGGGCAGATCAAAACCGGCCACTTGTGGGCACTTCAAAACCGGCCAGTCTGAGGCGGGAGATTCATAACAGATTTCTGGTTTGGTTCAAGGGATGTTTGGCTACGAGTTAGAACGACGCGTTGACTCAAATTAAATG
>CAINDV010000327.1 GCA_903847485.1 uncultured Verrucomicrobiota bacterium | reverse complement strand
CTTGCACTGCGGGCCAACGAAGCCCGTCGGCCAACGCAGCCACTCCAGACAGTCCAGGCACGCGGCATCATCAGGGAACCAGGCCCGCAGTTCCGCGTCATTGGCCGGATAGTCATGCCCAGCTTTGAGGCGGGGCGCCAGCAGTTGCGTCGACACCCCCACATCTTGTACCTACCGCACTCAGATGGACACCCCCCTTCTAAAATTTAGTGTTTGACGAACTCCCCCGCATCCTGTTTGATTGCGGCACGTCCAAATCAAATTTATGCCAGGCGACATTAATCAAGATCGGCGCAGGTTCATCAACGCGGAGCGTGTTTCTCCAGCTATCGTCCTTGATATAGGAAACGCGCAGCAGAAAATCACGATACCATTTGTGCTCACAGTCATGTCCAAGCTGTCCGGCACCGCCATGTCGAGCCAGCCGGGCATAAACGAGCGTAAGTTGCACCAGGTGCTGGATAAAACGGCTTTTACGAAGCTCTTCGATGAATTCACACCCGAGTTGGAAAAATTCGTAAAAAATCGCCTGCCGGGTGGCGAAGGGGATCTCAAGCTCCATCTCAAGTTCCGGTCCATGAAGGACTTCGAAGTGGAGAGCATTGTGCGGCAGGTGCCCGCCCTTAAGGCGTATTTTGATGAAAGAAACGCTCTGCAACGCATTAAGAACGCGGTGGGTGCTGATCCTAAGAAGAAGGACCGTCTGGCGAAGCTGGAACTGAATTCGGAGGTGAAACGTGCGGTAACTGGGTCGTGATTGGCCCAATGGAAGAATCGGCGTAAATATGAACACAACTGAATCAGCAACTGCTGGTCTGCAAGAGAATGAGCAGTTCCGCGCTCCTTCTGAAGTTCGAAGTCTGGGAGCTTACCGAGAGGCGTTCGACGCTCTCACCGAAGGCATGCCGGCTTCTGACCGAGGGCAAGTTGATGATGCCCTGATCATCTATCTGCGAAAGGTCTTTGAACGCTCGGGGCAACCGACCGGCCAACCAGCCCAAGTGGTAGCCGGGCTTAACGCCGACATTGCGCGTATTGACACTCTCATTTCGGCTCAACTCAACGAAATCTTGCACGATTCGGAGTTCCAGGCGCTTGAAGCTTCGTGGCGTGGGCTGGAGAGTTTGGCGGTCAACTCTGGTCTCCAAGCTGGCCGGTTGGAAATCAAGGTTCTCAACCTTAGCAAGGAGGAGTTGGTCGAGCATCTCAACGAGTATAAAGGAAACACCACCCTCGAAAGTCCGTTGTATGAGACGTTCTACCGTAAGAACCTGGGCGTTCTCGGCGGTGCCCCCATCGGCTGCCTTGTAGGCGACTTTTACTTCGACCACAGCACTGAAGACGTGCTGGCTCTTGAAGGCATGTCCAAACTGGCTGCTGCCTGCCACGCCCCTTTCATTTCGAGCGTCAAACCCGAGTTGTTCGGAGTAACAGATTGGTCGTTGCTTCGGGACAAGAGCGACGTTGCCATCTGGAACCACTTTGAAACCTCCCAAGCCCACAACCAGTGGAAAAGCTTGCGGAAAGACCATGACGCCGCACTGCTTGCTTTCACCATGTTCCGCGTCTTGGGTCGGGAGGTGTATCAGAAGGCGAAGGGCTTTGAATTCCGCGAGGAAACCGAAGGCAAGAGCAACAACTACCTGTGGGTGAACAGCGTCTTCGCCATGGCTGAGAACCTCGCTGCGGCCTTCTTCAAATACGACTGGCCGGTGCAAATCCGCGGTATTGAGGGTGGCGGTTTGCTAAAGCGGTTGCCCCAGCACGTCGTGGGTCCGGGACACGGGGCAGATGGTGTGGTCGGCCCCGTCGAAGTCGTGACTCCGAATGAGCTTGAGTCGGTTCTGAGCAAGCTGGGTTTCCTGCCCTTGTTGCACATCCAGAATACTGCGGATGCCGTGTTCATCGGTGCTCAGTCGCTACAGGATCCTCAAAGCTTCTTCGGTCCGGACGGGGTGTCGGCCACCGAGAACGCAGAACTCCATGCCCGGCTGCCCTATACCCTTGCCGCCTGCCGTATCCTGCACTTCGTCACCCGGTTGGCTCAGAACAAGATCGGATCCCTCTACTCCGCGCCGGAGCTACAGAGGCTTTTGACTGACTGGCTGAACCAATATATCGAGCCTAATCCGGACTTGGTGAGCGAAGAGCAACGACGTAAGAAGCCGCTCCGCGCGGCCGAGGTCATCGTGGTTCCCGTTCCCGGCAAACCTGGCTACTACGATATCAAGCTAAAGATTCGCCCACATTACCAGTTCGAGGGTGCCGGGGTCGATTTGTCTCTGAGTTCACGCGTTGGACAAGACAAGAAATAATTTGACTGACCTGCTGCGGGGACGGATTCCTGCGGTGTAGCAGTCATGCGAAAGGGTAGGTGCCGATCCTTTCGCTCAACGAAAAAACGGCGTTTGGCACAGCGCCAGAATAGTTAGAATCCTATGGCAGATGTACATTACTTCCTTAAGATCGAAGGAATCGAAGGTGAGTCAGTTGACGACAAGCACTCAGGCGAGATCGAGTTGAAGGGGTTTGCCTTCGTCGAGGACCAAAAAGGCGCTGGCGAAGCTGGCGGCGGCATGGTGGCTGGCAGGGTAAAGCAGGAGGATTTAGTTGTCCGCATGGAGTGCAGCAAGGCCAGCCCGTTGCTGTATTTGTCCTGCGCCAACGGGCGTCAATTCACCAAGGCCACACTCACTTGCAACAAGGCTACCGGCCAGGGCGGCCAGGATTGGTACCTCAGGTGGACGATGGAGGAAGAGGTGCTCATCAGTGCGTTCAAGCACGTGGGTAATGCTGTTCCGGAGGCCAAGCTGGATCCGATTGGCACCTGCTCCGGCCAGGCCATTATTCCGTTGGAGGAGATCCATCTAAGCTACTGCAAGTTGAAGATGGAATACCGTCCGCAGAAAAAGGATGGAACCTTCGACCCGGCGGTCACTGGATGTTGGGATCGAAAGGTCGCCAAAGCCTGCTAGACTTGCAACAGCCGTCCGTCAGAGGCTGGCCACCGCACCCGATGGAACTGTCCCCCGAGGAACTGCTGGCTGCGGGGCAACTTGACGAAGCCCTTGCCCAAGTGTCCACGCGTATTCGTGCGCGTCCAGACGACACGGGGGCGAGGGCTTTGCTTTTTACCGTGTTGTGCTGCCGCGGTGAGATGGACCGGGCGCACCAGCAGATTGCGGTGTGGGCCGCCATTGAGCCTTCCGCCATGCCCGGCTTGGTCGCCTATGAGCGGTTGCTTGCACTGGAACGGACCCGCCAGAAGGTGCTTTTTGGCGAGTTGCCGCCTCCACTTAAAGAGGACGCGAATGCTCCCGAGCGATGCCAGGCCGAGGTGCTCAGGTTGTCGTGCGCCGGACAACAGGTCGAGGCGGCCAGGTTGTTCGCGCAGCGAGGATATTGTGAAGTGCCGGGGACTCGTGATGGTTACGCCTTCAGAGGCATCGAAGACTTCGACGCTCGCTTTGGTCTCTTGCTGGAGGTATTCCTGCCCGAAGGATACTACTTGGTGCCGTTGAGTCGGGTGCAGAGCCTCGGTGCTGATCCTCCCAAAACCTTTCTCGACTCCATCTGGCGGCCAGTCGCCATACAGTTGGGCGATGCGGTCACGCCGGCCTACCTGCCGGTGCGCTACCCCGGCAGTGAACGCTCGGCCGACCCGTTAGTGCGCATGGGCCGCAAGACCCTGTGTGCTGAGCCGCAACCGGGGTTCTACGTGGGAACGGGACAGCACTTCTGGCTCACTCGTGAACCGGAGGGCGATTTCTCGGCTCTGGACTTTGCATCTGTTCACTTAGGCCCGCCCGCCGCTACGACCCCGGCAGTATGTTCAACCCTGGCTTGATTGACAAACTCGCGGTGGCTGACGAGGAATCTGATTCCCGAAGCGACCCCCAGTTTGGGTTCGAGAATCCGGCAGGCATGGGTTCCGACGAGTACCGTGCGTCCGTGCTGCGTGACCTTCGATTCCTCCTGAACACGCGCACACATTGGCCTGACCATCCACTGCGCGTCCGTCTCGAAACGGATGGCAGTCCCCCTTCCTCCAAAGACCGGCAGAATCCGGCCTTAGCAGACTTCCCCCACGCTTTAGCTTCTGTCGTCTGCTACGGCATGCCTGACATGACCGGGCTTTTGGAGTTCGCAGCCAACCCTGAGGGTGTCTCCCGGATGGTTCGCGAGGCGATAACTAAGTTCGAGCCACGCATTGATCCCGACTCGCTTGAGGTTTCCCTCCTGGACGCGAAGGCGGAGGCAGGCGACCGACCGGAGCGCGCTTGGCGTCCGGGCGAGCGCCGCTTCCTAGTTGAGGCTGATCTTCTGGCCCGACCGAGACCCGAGCACTTTAGCTTTGTTCTCAAGGCCGACCTTGCTTCCTCCAAAATGGACGTTGTCTCCTGATGGATGCCCGACTGATTCAATTGTACGATCAAGAATTGCAGTACCTGCGCGAGGGTGCCGCAGAGTTTGCGTTGTATCGACCAGACACCGCGCGCCAACTCGGCCTGGCGGCTGAGGCCGCTGGAGTGGGACAGGATCCACACGTTGAGCGTCTTCTTGAAGGTGTTGCTCTCCTCGCGGCCCGGGTGCATCACAGAATCGAAGCCGACTTCCCTGACCTCAGCCAAGCTTTGTTGGAGACGGTCTATCCGCAATACGTCAGCCCGTTTCCTGCCTGTGGCATCGTCGAGTTTCGTCCTGATCCCCAAGCGGCCGGTGATCTGGGTGGGGGCAAGCCCATTCCCCGCCACACCCGGTTGCTAGCCCGTTTGCGCAAAGACCTTGGGCAGTCTTTGGCCACGGATTGCGTTTTTCGGACTGCTCACCCAGTTACACTCTGGCCGGTCGAACTCGCTGAAGCGGCGTACCTCACTCGTGATTACTTGCGCTGGAATCCGCCGGATCCGGAAACACGCAGCGTGTTGCGCTTGCGGTTGCGACTGCCCGGCTCACTTACCTTCGCCGAATTAAAGGGGTTTGGGGAGTTGGTGATCTACGTCAAAGGTCTTCGCGGTGGCACCCTCGCACCCCGGATTTACGAGGAGATTATTGGTGGTGCATTGGCGAAGGGTTGTGTAAAGCGTCAGGATGGCGTGTCTCTTCCTGTGGATTATGCGATTTCGCCGGTGGGTTTTTCGGACGAAGAGTCATTGATCCCAGTCCACCCGAACACCTTCAGCGGCTACCGTCTGCTGCGCGAATTGTTTGGCTTTCCGGCACGATTCATGTTCCTGCGGGTAGCTGGATTTCAGGCGGCACTTGCCGAATGTCGCAGTTCCACCGTTGATTTGCTGGTTCCCCTGCGCGGGCGGGACGATGCCCTCGAAACACAGGTGCATGCGGGCATGTTCGCGCTTTACTGCACGCCGGTAGTCAACCTGTTTGAGATGGTGACGGATCCGATCCCGGTCGAACGAGGACGCCGTGATTTCGAAGTGGTGGTTGACCGCAACCGCCGCCTTGATCACGAAATATTTCAGGTCGTCGGGGTAACCGGTCACGGACTACGTTCCGATCAGGTGCGCGAGTTCCTCCCGTTCTTTTACTCGCCCACCCGCGTCACCGAATCTGCCTCCTTCTTTACGATACGCCGGCAGCATCGCAGCCTCACTCCTGACGAACTGACCGAAGGATCCGCTCCCCCCTCGTACCTGGGGAGCGAGGCCTACCTCGGCGTGGTGGATACCCAATCGCCACCCTTTTCGCCGAACACCCGCGCCTTCACCGCCGAGGTGCTTTGCACGAATCGACATCTGCCAATGCGAGTGGCGCCCGGCAGCCTTCTCCAACCGGAAATAGCTCTGCCGCTGGTCGAGGCCCGTTTCCTCCCTGAGCGCAGCGATCCCCAGCCGGCACCACTCGACGGCGAGATCCTGTGGCGGACCATCAGCCATCTGTCACTGAACTTCTTTTCCCTTATTGGCGGGCCGGCTGACGGAACGATGCGCGACGCCACTGTGCTTCGGGAGGTGCTGCGAGTTTACTCGGACCTCGGACGTGGCTCGCGTGCTGACTCCGGTGGTTCTGAAGATCGGTGGATAAGGGCCGTCCGAAGCCTGAGTGCCAGGCCAGTTCCAGGGCTGATCGGTAGTGGCACCTCCAGCATTTTCGCCCGCGGCCTTGAAGTTACCGTTGAGTTCGCCGAAAGAGACCTTCCGGAGATCGGCTTGTTCTTGTTCGGCTCCGTGTTGGAACGGTTTTTTGCTCGCACTGCCAGCATCAACTCTTTTGTCACGACGGTGCTGCAAAGCGACGCGCGTGGCATCATAAAGAAGGGGCCGCGACGAATTGGTCAGCGATGCCTACTCTGATTCAAGATTTGACAGAGCATCCGGGCAGCTACGACTTCTTCCTGGCGGTTCGGATTCTGCAAGCCGCCTCCACCGGGCCGCGTGTGGGCTGTGCATATACGCCCCGCGAGGATTCCATCCGATTTCTTCAACTGCCCGGCTTCGCCTTCGTCGGTTCGTGCATCGGAGAGATTCGTTGGCAGTCCAAGCCGACGCTCTTGCTGCGTGCCTTCGGTCTGCTTGGCCCCAAAGGCTGCCTGCCCATCTGGATGACCGATTTTGCCTTGCGCCAGCAAGGGCTTCCGCGCCCAGAGCCTCGTGAGTATGATCTTGCACGACTTGACCCAGGGCATCCATTTGGGACTGAGTCCCCCTTTGTTGCCTTCTGCTATCTTCTCCAGCAGAGGATGACTTCCCTCCTATACCGCGCTTGGGAACTCCACCAACTCCCACCGACATTTGACACGAGCCGCGTCACCGATTCTTCTCCCTCGCAAGCAGCAATTGCCTGGCGACATCCGCTGCCTCGCGCCTTCCTCGCGCTTACCGGCTACCTAGCTCTCGAAGAAGCGGTCGTTGCCCCGGTGCCTCACCAGGTGGAGTCCCTCCCCCATCAACCGCGTCCCACCAAAGGCGCGATTTCCAGCGCTCCTCTCTCTCCGCCCTCGGAGCCGGAACCTGGCACTGTGGACAGTCGCCCTCGCCTGCCTTCCGACTGGCTGCCTCGGTATCAAGCCCTGTGGAAAACCGTTGCCTATAACGCTGGGCTGCTGGCCTCGGCTGTCCGCAACCCGGAAGGTCTCCAGGCGATTCTAAAATCGGAATTCGGCATCAGTTTTTCCATCGTCGAGTTCATTGAGCGTTGGGTCACTTGCCCGGAAGAGGATCGCTGCTGTTTGGGTGCCCCATCCGCTCATCTCGGCCTAGGCCGCCTTTCGCTAGTGGGTTCGCGTTTCCAGGATTGTCAGATGCAATTTCGAGTGCAGGCCGGCCCGCTCTCGTTTGACGATTACCTCCGCTTCCTACCTGGACGGCCTGACCACCGGCGTCTGACGGATATCATTGGCATATACTGTGGCGATGAGCTGGGCTGGGATCTTCAACTCGTCCTCAAGCGTCAGGAGGTTCCGGCAACCAGGCTTGGACTTGACTCCAAAAAGGCTCCATCACTCCTCGGCTGGACCACTTGGCTTGGCTTCCGAAAGGACAGCGGCGAAAAAGACCCTGACGATCTTATCCTACAGACTCAGATCCAGATGAACTGAGACCGACGACACCCCGAACTCATTGCTTATGGCTGAAAAGAGACTCATTGACCAACTGTTTACCCGGCTTACCGAGGAAGCCCTCGAGGCCCTGACGGAAGCGGTAAGATATTGCAAGGCACAACGCCAGGATCGCGTTGAACTGGTGCATTGGCTCCACCATCTCTTGCGCCTCACCGACTCGGACATCCACCGAATCTTGACGTTTTTCCACGCCAGCCAGACCGCTGTAGAACGCGAAGTTGCCAATGCCCTTGCTGGCATCCCGCCTGGTTACAAAGGTGCCCCGGTGATCTCGGCCCCTGTTCGCGCCTTGGTCCGTGAAGCTTGGCTTCATGCCAGTGTCGGCTGTGGTGATGAACGCATCCGCAGTGGTCATCTCTTCCTGGCGGCACTTCATGATGCTGAATCCAACGATCTTCTCGCCGGCGTTTCTCCATTGCTGGCCCGTCTGCCGGCCCACGAACTGGCAGAGCAGTTCGACCAAATCACCACAGGGTCCCCCGAAGCCTCGCACCTCCTTGCGGCCGTTGGCGAGGCGTCTTTTCAACCTGCTGGAACTACCGCAGTCCCGGCCCCCGGACGCCGTGCCGAAGCCCTTGCCAAGTTCACCGAGGATCTCACTGAGAAAGCGCGCCAAGGCCGCATTGATCCTGTCATCGGTCGTGACGATGAAATCCGCCAGATCATTGACATCCTCATGCGCCGCCGCCAAAACAACCCCATCCTCACGGGTGACGCGGGGGTTGGCAAAACCGCCGTCGTGGAGGGCTTTGCCCTTCGGATCGCTGCCGGTGACGTGCCTGAGAAACTGCGCGGCGTTAGTCTGCGCTCCCTCGACGTTGCCCGAATGCAGGCTGGGGCTGGCGTTCGCGGCGAGTTCGAGAACCGTCTCAAGACACTCGTGGACGAAGTCAAGGCCGCCGGCAACGTCATCCTCTTCATTGACGAAGCCCATACCCTCATCGGTGCCGGCGGCGCAGCCGGGCAGGGCGATGCCGCCAACCTGCTCAAGCCCGCCCTGGCTCGCGGCGAACTCCGCACCATCGCCGCCACCACCGCCGACGAGTACAAGCGGTTCATCGAGCAGGACCCGGCTCTCAAGCGCCGCTTCCAGGAAGTCGTTGTTGCCGAACCGTCCGAGGCAAAGGCCATACTCATGCTCCGTGAGGTGAAACCGGTCCTCGAAAAGCATCACGGAGTGACGATCTTCGACGAAGCTCTCGCCGCCGCCGCTCGCCTCACTACCCGCTACGTACCGGCTCGTCAGCTCCCTGACAAGGCCGTCGGCGCTCTGGACACCGCTTGCGCCCGCGTTGCCATGTCCCAGCAGACCGTTCCGGCCCGCGTCGAAGACACCCGTTGCCACATCGCTGCCCTCAAGACCGAGTTGGAAGTCCTCGACCAGGAACAAATCCTCGGCACCGACCATGCCAAACGTCTTACCGCCGCCCGCCCCGAACTCGCCGCCGCCGAGGTCCTGCTCGCGTCCCTCGAAGATCGCTGGCAGAAAGAACTCGCCCTCGTTCGCGAAATCTCCGATTTCCGTGACAAGCTCCGTGCCTCCACCAATCCGCCCGCTTCCAGCGCACAGCCCGAGCAATGGCAAAAGGCCCTCCGTGCCGCCCAAGAAAAACTCGCCACGCTCCAAGGTGACGATCCCCTTATCCACTCCAGTGTAGCCGAATCGGCCATTGCTTCCGTCATCGCCGACTGGACTGGCATCCCCATTGGCCGGATGGTCAAAGACGAAATCCAGGCCACCATTGATCTGCCGAAGCTTTTGGGTCGCCGTATCGTCGGCCAGGACCACGCTTTGGAGATGATTGCCCGGCGCATTCGCACCGCTCAGGCCCGGCTCGAAGACCCCGGCAAACCCATCGGCTCCTTCCTGCTCGCCGGCCCCAGCGGCACCGGTAAGACCGAAACCGCCCTCGCCCTCGCCGAGTCGAGATTCGGCAGCGAGCGGAACCTTGTCGTGTTCAACATGAACGAATTCAAGGAGGAGCACACTGCTTCCACGCTCCTCGGTGCGCCGCCAGGATACAAAGGCTTCGAGCAGGGCGGCCTGCTCACCGAGGCGATCCGTCGCCACCCCTACAGCGCCGTCCTTCTCGACGAATTCGAAAAAGCGCACAAGAGCATCCACGAACTCTTCTTCCAGGTGCTTGATCAGGGCTGGACCAAGGACCGCACGGGTCGCTTTGTTGACTTCCGCAATACCATCCTCCTCTTCACGACCAACGCTGCTGCCACCCCAATCCTCGAATTTTGCAAGGATCCTATGCTGGCACCCGACCCAGAGGTGTTGGCTGAGTCCATTCGCGGCGAACTGCGCAAGCATTTCGCCGACGCTCTGCTGGGACGCCTCACGCTGGTCCCCTTTTACCCGCTTACCTCCGAGACTCTCGCTGCGGTCATCGGCCTCAAACTCGCGCGTATCCAGCGCCGTTTCCGTGAAAACCACGATGTCGAATTGACTTGGGACGCCGCCGTCCTCAAGCACATTGGCGACCGCTGCACGGCCATCGAGACCGGCGGGCGCATGGTGGACGCCCTCATTACCAACACCCTCCTGCCGGAACTCAGCCAGGAAGTCTTGAGCCGTCTTCTCCAGAACCGTCCCATGCTGACCGCCAGAATCGCGATCACGGACGGTCGTTTCGCTTACGAGTTCACCTGAGATGCCCCTGCCCGATGCCCGCCACTCGCGCCTATTGCATCGCCGATCCGGTCAACTTTCCGGTTGACCTTGACGACGGCACGCTTTGTCGGGCCGAGTCACCGTGCTTGGGCACCGTGGGCGCATTGCCGTCCGGCGTCGCCAACTGGGATCTCGAAACCAAACTCATCGAAGCGGCCAAACTAGCCGGCCCGAAATTGCCCGCCGAGATGCGTGAGCAATTCATGGGGCTGTTTACGGCCCAGAACATCGCTATTACGGCTGGCTTGCTGGGGGCTTGGGCTGCCTCGCAACTCACACCGGTTGGCTGGCTGGCTGATCTGCTCGCCGCTGTAGTAGTTGCGGCGGGAGTTGTCTTGGCGGGAAGGTTGGTTTGGGATGCGGCCAATGAACTCGCTGCTTTCATTCGCATCGCAAGAAAGGCTACCACCATCGGCGACCTCGACGAAGCCGCCGACCATCTCGCCCGCGTGGTTGTCACGATCGGTATCACCGCGTTTATCGCATTGATAATGAGGGCGGCTGGCCGCTTCAAGACACGCGGCGGAACTGGGGAGCAGGGCGGCAAAGTTCCGCGCCGGGGCGCGTTGACAGAGGATCCACTTTCCAAACGGTCGCCCCGGCAAAGTGCAGAACGACCTCCGGCGACGCAGAAAGTCAAACCGCCCGTAGTTCGCTCCAACCGCCCATTTTCTGATGTGCCTGCCATACGTGGCAGGAGGGTTGCGGAGATTCGTCGTATCCTTCGAGAAAAGGGATTTGTCAGGACGAAAAAGTCCAAGGGAATCAATGACAACGGCGTCCTCCAAACCGATTCGAAAGGAGGAAGCGAGATCTGGATGAGAAAGCGACCGGATGGAGACTACGAAGCCGTCAGAGTCGATGCGCGGGGCCACGATGTTGACCCGAAATATGCCGGCTACAAACCTCACGCACATAAGGAGGTTGTTGCGGCAGAGAAACTCCATGAGTATCAACGCGGCTATGAGAAGACAGCGAAAAAGTTCGACGATGCGGGCGCTGCCGTGCGCAGCGGAGATTATGAGGCTGCTCACATTCCGGTAGCCTTGGAGCAATAGGATATGAGTGAAGAGAATCAAATACGCATCAAGATAGCCTTACGGGAACCTGACGAAGACTCGCGGTTGGATAAATTGAGCAACATCGCCGTTGAGGTGCGGAAAGGACAGCAAGACCTGAGTAGCGAGGATCTCACAATACTTTACCGCGCTCTCCTGCATGAGACGGATCCTATGATTTACACCGCAATCTGGGACATCCTCGAACTGGGTGCCCCTTTACCGGAACTCCAGTCGATAGCCTTACGCATGCTTAGTCAGCCAAGTGCGTTGTGCCGAGGACAAGCAATGACCTACCTTCTGAACAATTACTCTGAGCTGCGAGCCGAACTTCTGGAAATGTATCAAGCCGAAGAAGATGCGTATGTCCATGACGCCGCGGCGCGGTTCCTTGTCGCGACCGAGCCTGGGAAAGCGCTGGCACTTTGGTACAGAGTTCTGGAGTTGCCCGATCTACCGCATGATCTTGCGGAGGCGGTGCCGATCCAGATCGGAGAACACGCTGAAAAGAGTGATCTTGCGGAGCTCGACCGGAGAAATTGGGATCTTGGCGGAGAGACGCTTTGGGGGGAGGCGGCCACGTTTCTGCGACAAAGACTGGGACAGTCGATGACTTCGCGAAAGCGGCCATGAGACTTGCGGTAATGCAATGCTTCACGCGACTAACAGCACTGCCCCGGCTGTCGGCAAACCGTGGCAAGCCCACCTCTCCCCAACAAAGAGTCGCGTCGCCATTGACACCTTGATCGGAGACCTCCCCCCTACGTCCCCCTTGACCTCTTAAACCTCTTTTCCCCCTCTAAGCACCATGCCAAGCACCCGCGCCTCCCCCGCCCGCTCCCGCACCGCCTCGTCCAGCAGCGGTGCCAGCTCTGGCCAGGGCATCACCCAGGACAGCCGCTTCATCGCGATTGACACCCCGCTCGGCAAGGACAAGCTCGGCCTTGTCAGCTTCACCGGCCAGGAAACCGTCAGCCGCCTGTTCCAGTTCGAGACCGAACTCGTCAGCCCCGACCACAACCTCAACTTCGACGCCCTCATCGGCCAGCCCGTCACCCTCCGCTTGAACACTGGGCGCGGCGGCAAACGCTGCTTCCATGGCCACGTCAGCCGCTTCGTTCAACTCGCCTCTGGGCATCGCTTCGGCCGTTACCAAGCCACCATAGTTCCCTGGCTGTGGTTCCTCACCCGCGCCGCCGACTGCCGCATCTACCAGAAAAAGACCATCCCCCAAATCATCGAGGACGTCTTCAAGCGCAATCAGTTCCCCGACTTTGAATGGCGCATCAAAGGCCAGTACACCCCCTGGGAATACTGCGTCCAATACCGCGAGACTGACTTCAACTTCGTCAGCCGCCTCCTGGAGCAGGAAGGCATTTACTACTTCTTCAAGCACGACCAGAAGCGCCATGTGCTCGTCCTGTGCGATGACCCCACCGGCCATGAGCCGGCCAAAGGCTACGAAGAAATCACTTACCGTCCCGGAGCCGAGGGCAGCACCGCGGCCGAGTATATCTTCGATTGGTCCCTGGCCCGGGAAGTTCAGACCACCACCTTCGAGCACACCGACTACGATCCACTTGCCCCGACCAAACCCCTCAAGGCCAACTACAATCTCCGCCGCCGGCACGACCACGCCAATCTCGCCTTCTTCGACTACCCCGGCGAATACGACCAACCCGGCGACGGCAAGACCTGGGCCAAGGTGCGCCTCCAGGAAGTCCAGGCCCGCTTTGAAACCGCCGAAGGCCGCGGCGACGTGCGTGGCCTGGCTGCGGGCTACACCTTCACCTTCAAGGAATACCCTCGCAAAGACCAGTGCCGCACACACCTCCTCCTGTCCGTCCGCCACTCCGCTAATGCCGGCCAGTTTGAGTCCGAAACCGCGGGCACGCTCGGCCAACCCGCCTACCACTGCTCCTTCCGCGTGATGGATGCTACCGTGAACTACCGCCCCCCGCGCACCACCGCCAAACCCATCGTTCAGGGACCCCAGACCGCCGTGGTCGTCGGCCCCAAGGGCGACGAAATCCATGTGGACGACCATGCCCGGGTGAAAGTGCAGTTCTTCTGGGACCGCTACGGCAAAAGCGACGAAAACTCCTCCTGCTGGATGCGTGTCTCCCAGCCTTGGGCCGGCAAAGGCTACGGGGCCATGAACATTCCGCGCATTGGCTGCGAAGTCATTGTGGAATTTCTCGAAGGCGACCCCGACCAGCCCATCATCAACGGACGCATTTACAACGCCGACACCATGCCCCATGCCTCCAACTCCGGGCGCGACGGCAAGCCGGGCAACGCCGCCCCGAGCGGGATCAAGCAGGCCGCCATGGTGACCAGTTTCAAGAGCAACAGCACCCCGGGCGGTGGTGGTGCCAACGAGATCACCATGAATGACGCAGGCGGCTCCGAGGGTCTGTTCATCAAGGCGCAGAAGGACGAAATCCACAAGGTCGGCAACGACCGCGAAGATACCGTCGGCCACGACGAGAAGCGGAAGGTGGGCAATGACCGCACGCGCGAAGTCGGCAACAACGAAACCGTCAAGATCGGCAAGAACCGCAATAAGACCGTCGGCGCCAACCAAAGCGAGACCATAGGCAGCAACAAGACGATCAAGGTGGGTAAGAACCACTCCGAAAAAATTGGCAAGAACATGTCCATCACTGTGGGCATGATGAAGAGCGAGAGCGTCGCCCTAGCCTCCACGGAGAACGTCGGCGCAGCCAAAGCGCTCTCGATTGGTGCGGCCTACCAGGTCAGTGTGGGAGGGGTGATGAACGAGAGCGTGGGCGGCGCCAAACTGGAGGAAGTCGGTGCCTACCGGATGGAGGCCGTCGGAGGCGACAAACAAGTGACCATCGGCGGCGACCTGGACGTCAGCACAAGCGGCAAGTACTCCGATTCAGCCACCGAGATCAAGTTGACCGGTAAGACCAAGATCACCTTGGAATGTGGCGCCAGCACGATTATCATGGAACCCGCCATGATCACCATCAAGGGCCCCATGGTGAAGATCAACTGCTAGACCAACATGGCTGCAACTGCCACAAGACAAGAAACCCGAACCCGAACGCCCCCGTCAGATCCGGCAGCAGGTCCGGACTCTGCGCGGGCTGGCGGCCAACCAGCCAACCCAGCGGAGCCACCCCAAGCAACCGCAACCAAAGCTCCGTGGAAGAAAGACCCGCCTCCAGATCCGCTGAAGGACGTCAAAGCTGCGGTGCTGGCCTACCTGAACAGCCAAACCGACACGGTTTACGCCTTGCTGGATGGTGCCCGCAATGAGCGGGTAAACCGACTCCTCCAACAGATGGCGGTTCATGCCGGCTTGCCCGACGCTCCACGCGCCGCCGCCCCGCCTGATAAACCCGACGCCTGCGAATACCAGAGTCTTTACATCGGCAAGATGGCCGCCGAAATGGCAGAGCAAGGTCCTTACCTCGTCCGTCTGCCAAAGAAATGTCCGCTGATGGAGGCGGTCGTTCGCGAAGGCTGGGGCGGTTCCTGGGGTGTCTTCCTGACCAGTCGGGCACCGCTGTTTGAACTGCGGCGACATTTCCGGCACCTCATTATGGTGCGCCATCCGGATGGTGACTCCATGTTTTTTCGGTTCTATGACCCGCGCGTTCTGAGCGTGTTTCTACCGACCTGTGACGAGCATCAACTGGAATCGGTCATTCCAATCGGCGCGAAGCTTATCATGGAAGACAGGTCTGCCAGGCCGCTCGTCTTTTCGCATGGCCTCCGGAGGAATGGGGAACTGCTAGCAATTGACAGTGGCCGAATCTAGGCGCTTTCGACGACATCATCACACTATTCTGCATGCTAGAGATTCGACAGGACCAAATCGCCGTGCTGGATGAGCACGCGTTGGCAGATTGCAGAATTCGGCTGCGTGAGCAGTTGAAGCCGCAGGCTGCGGAGTTGCCGCGTGCCAAAGACTTGGACCTCATGGTTTGGAATGACCGGACAATCGCGCTCTCTCTCAGTTACGGATTCTTGACAGTCGTTCACATCGAAGAGTTCACCCGACTTGCATTTGAACTCCAATTCGGAACCACTCCCACACCAACTCAGGTCAAGTGGGCCAAAACCGTCCTTGCCGAGTCCTCTTTTCCCGCAGATTTCCGGCTCCGCTTGGTCCGGTCGGAACTGGAAGGCACCATCGCGCGGGCGGGAGAAAACGGAGCATTCTTGCCGTGAGCAAAGGGCCATCACCATCACCTTCACCGACTCCGGCTCCCACGCCGACACCTCCGCCTACACCCCCGCCTGCTGCGGGCGGAGGTCCTTCACTATCACCGGCTCCGGCACCTGCGCCAAGCCCCACGCCAAGCCCCACGCCAAGTCCCACGCCAAGCCCCAGTTGCGCAACGTGCGGCACGAAGCGGTATCTCTGCGTCCAGTCGAACACGTCAGCTAGTGATGGAAGCCCGAGCTTGACTGACGGTCACGCCAACCTTGCGCTTCACGAAGTGACTGGAGGCGTAGACAAGAAGACCACTTATGGGACATGGCCAAATAAGGTCGTCAATAAGGCTGGGGGCGACGGCAGCGTTTCCAACATACTGGTAAACTTCCCAGGCGATCAAGGCCGTCGATATCGGTATGTCCACTGCCGGGAGATTAGCGATGCCCAGTATCAGAAACTCCAGAAGATTGTTGCTGATGGGGAGGAGTGGGGATGGCTAAACAATTGTTCAAATTTCGCTTCCGACACGTTTTCCGAAGTTACGAACGTGAATGTGTCGGCAAGTGACACCTTGTGGATTTCTACGCCGCGCGAGTTGGGAGCTGACATCATGCGTCAAAACGGAGGTGGATTAACCAATTACACAGGCGGGGGCATTCCCATGGCCCCTGCAAACGCTCCTTCGAGTTCCAGCTTTTAACATGCTAACTATGAAGCAATTCAGGTTCGAGCCGCTGCACAATGCACGGCTACAGTTTGAGTGCCTCGCGCCGGCAGGCTGGAGCGCGTTTGACCTGTCGAGTTCGACCCCACCTAGTGTCATGCTGGCGCCAAATCCTTCAAGCCCCGAACGCATCCAGATATTTCTCCATGATGTGGAGCGTGAACTAGATCCCGCTCGTCTGCTCGCGGCTCGGCTGGAACAATCGGGATCCAAGATCCTCAACCTAAGAGAAGTGCATAGCCGGGGCGGCTTCTATGCCGACGTGATTGCTGACCGCTTGGTTAACGGAGAGGTTTGCAGGCTCCGCACGACGGTGAATAAGGACGCTTCGCGCATGTTCCGTATCGAATGTATTGCGCCAGTATCAGAGTTTGAGGCTCTGAAAACCGAATTTGATGCGGCACTCGGGAGCTTCCGGCTGCTCCAACCAGAGGACCGTCCAGTTGCCGAAGAGTTGCGCCGCTTCACCGAGGTGTCGCCCGTAATGTTCACGTGCATGCATCCCGCTTCCTGGGTCGCTAGGAAGACCCCATTTCGTGATGGTTTGACGGTCCATTTCCAAAGCTCCGACGGAAACCGGGTCCTCGGGATCATCTGGCTGGATATCGCCACAGGACCCAACCCGAATCCGCTTCGGCATCGGGATGCTTTGAAACGCTCCGGAGCCATGATCGATTTCGATGAGGCGCAAGTGAAGGTCGAGACGCCTGCGGCAGCAATTGCATCGAGTTCCAAGCGAGGCAGGGTTTTCGATGTCGGTGGCGGCAAGTGGGAAATTCGCTGCGTGGAGACTCGAATATCCTCAGCTTTCAGCGTCGGGTTTGGGGTGCTGAGTATGCCGCGAGAGGCATCCGCTGATTGGTGGGGGGTGAACATGAGAGCCTTTGAATTGATTGTCGAGACATTCAATGTGATTGGACTCTAAGAAATGACGATGAATCCCAGAAACACCTGCGATGGGTCCAAGTCCTACGATTTGGATGAGAGAACGAACATTGGCTGACCAACGTACCATGCAGCCCGCTGTTGTTGGGTGCTTGGTCCTCCTTCCGAGAATGGAGGATTAGCTTATGGGCCTACCCGCCGCCAGAGTCGGAGACTTGCACACCTGTCCGATGGTGAATCCGGGGCCGGTGCCGCACGTGGGCGGTCCCGTTTTGCCTCCCGGCTGCCCCACCGTGCTCATCGGTGGCCAGCCCGCCGCGCGTGTCGGGGACAAGGCCATGTGCGTGGGTCCTCCGGATACGGTCATTCAAGGCGAGGCAACCGTGCTCATCGGCAACATGCCGGCTTCTCGGCTCGGGGACAAGACGGCCCATGGCGGTGCCATCGTCGTGGGTTGCCCAACGGTTCTCATCGGCATGACAGCCCAAGCGGCCTGCATGCTCGCAGCCGCCAAGGCGGGAGCCGCAGCGGTACGCAAAGCAAGCGAACCGAAAAGCGAGCCGTGGAGTGAGCTGCCAGATCCTTCCGTAAGTTCAGGCGCAGGCACTAGTCTGGGAGGCATGGCCGGTCAGGTCGCCAGCGCTGCCCTTTCTGCGGCCGCCGGCGGCGGTTCCTCTGGCGGGGGAGAGCCTGAAGCCAACAAAGCGTCAGGCGCCGATGCTTCCGGGACAGGGCAGGGCCAGCCAGCGCCGTTGAAGACCAAGGAGAAGGAGTTCTTCGAGGGCAAAGCGGTGAGTTCTCCCGCCACCCGTGGGGTCTCCTATGACACAAGCCGCGGGAAGCAACCAATTTCAGAGCCGAGGAGCACCGAAGTAGGGGTGGAACACGCTTGGGTAGCGAAAGAAGGTGCCTTGCGCCGTTGGGGAGATGACGACAACAATTTCAACTTCGGCAGCTATGGGAAGGAGTTGACTTCGGGGGTCTCCTACGGCGATGGGAATGCAAAAATTGATGTAATCAAAGCCAGCGTTCATGCCGAGGCCCTGAGCGCCAATGCCAAAGGCAGTGCGTTCAACAATGTTCTTGAGGGGAGCGCGGCGGCAAAAGCGCTTTCGGTTCAAGCCGAAGCATCTTTGGGAGCAGAGTGGAGTAGTAAGGCCAAAGACATCCACGCGAAAGTCGGTGCCAGCGCTGATCTCGTCAAAGCGGAGGTGGGCGGGAAGATCAACATTCCGCTGTTCGGCCATGTGCTTTCGCTTGGCGGCGGTTTGGAGGGCCAAATTGGAGCTTCGGCAGAAGCACAAGCTGGCGGGGGGTGGACAGAAGAGGATGGCTACTATCTCGGGGCGAAGGCGAAGGCTGGCCTTGGCCTTGGCGGGGGTTTCAATTTCAGCATAGGATTCAAATAGCATGAGCGAAGCGAGTGGCAAGATGTCCTTCGGCAATGGCATACCTGACAGCAAGCTGCGCACGGAATACACCTCCGTGTCGATCACCCCGCCGGATTCTCCCGCCCACGCATGCAAGATCGCGCTCCCTAGGAACGCCGAGAGCGCGGCGGAAATCCAGCCCGAAAAGATCAAGGCTGGCCTGCTGACAGTGATGAGCGGGTTCTTTCTCCCACCGGACGGACTGGTGCAGGTCTCGGGCACGATTTTGCCATACGAGATTAACTTGGTTGACTGGTTGGACTTTGAAACCCAACGGCGGGGCGGTAAACTGCAAGCTTTGGAATCCGTCGTGGGCGAGAATGGTCAGGTTGTCCACGCTACAGGCAGTCGGCCCGACGGCAGCCACCAAAGGCTGCTGGTCAGGAATAACGGAAAGAACGTCCTACTTCTCGCCGGTCAGGTGCCCGCCGGTGGCGAACCACTGACCCGAGAAAAACTAGGGTTGGCGGCTGCCAGTCTTGAATTGCTCTTGCCTCTTCACCAGAAACTGCTGGAACCTCTGAGGCAGTGGCGCGACGCAGGCGGGCGCTACCAGTTTTCGTATCCTTCGTCGTGGAGCGCGCGCGCGCTCGCCCCACCGCAGACTTCGATGAGCGCTGTGGACATTCGGATCGCCGACGAGCGGGATACTATCGCGTATGTTCGTGTGGAGTGCGACCAAGCCGCGCCGACTGGCAGCGATGGGGCGGCGATGTTGAAGCAGCACTTGAGCGAGGAACTTAAGCAAGCGGGCGTCGTCATTGGTGCGTTTGAATCGCTCGGCGCTCTGTCCGCTAAACCGAAATTGGAGAGGTTTGTTACCACTTGTAAACTGCCGGCTGGCGAGGGCTTTGTCGCGATGGCGACTGAACCCTCCAATGCGGGCTGGTTCGGCATCGTTCTGATATGTCCCGGCCGTGAGATCAATCCTCTTGCTTGGATGCGCGGAAAGCGCGCGTTTGAGATCATCACTGCAACCTTGTCTGAGGGGTAGAAACGGCGTATGCAGCAACTTAACCAAACCCCGAACCCCTACTGCGCGTGCGACGGAGTGCTATTAGTGTGCGAGTTGTTCCGAATTTGAAAGGCGGCGTGCTTACGCGCAAGCGGTGAGAGGGTTTAATGCCAATGACATCACCCAATTTAGATCTGGAAGACGAGGTGGAGGGCGGGGCCAGTTACCTAAGCCCAGCCGCCCAATCTGTTGTTACGCCGAACCAGACGCCTTGCCAACAGGCCCAGGCGTTGAACCAGCAGGGAATGTCCGTGGACGCCACGAAGGCCCTGGCCAACGGCCTCCCGGAGCGCGACGCCGTCTGGTGGGCCTCCCAAAGCGCTCGCAAGGTATCCAATCCCGCGCATGTCCCGGATCTCGAGGCAATTCAGGCGGCGGAAGCGTGGGCGAAGAATCCTACGCCTCAAGCGCAGCAGGTTGCCTCACTGGCGGCGGACAAGGCTGGCTTCCAGACGCCCGGGGCTTGGGCCTCCCAAGGTGCTGCGTGGGCCGGTTCTGGTCAGGGCCTCACCGGCCAGGCCGTCACTGGCGCGGTTTTGATGGCAGCCGGCCAGGCCGGCAAACCAATCCCGGCCCCCGTCGCGGCGGCCCCGAACATGGCCAAGCCTGAAGTGGCCGTGCCGAAACTTGCGGCCGAACTTGCCAAACCCAAAGTCCCCGCCCTGGCGAAACCTGCTCTCGAAGCCCCCAAACTGGCTACCCCCGGTCCCGACGGCTTGACCCTCACGCCCAAAGAGAGGGCCGAAATGGTCAAGAACGTCCAACCACATCTGGACCTGGGTTGTGAAGTCGGCAACGGCAAGAACTCCTGGCGCAATGGATGAAACTGAAAAGCCACAATGCAACCCGCTTGCTGCCCAGGTTGCCTCACCGTTTCAACCGACCCGCTCGGCTCCATCTTCGACCCATTACCGATGGCCATCCGCTACGCCCTCTATCTCCGCGAGCACGCCCTCACCCCCGACACGCCCGATTGGGAACTGTAAACCTGGACATGGAGGCAAAGGAATCCTTCGGGCCAATGACCTTAGTAATCGGGCAATTGACGCAGGATTTCCTCGACTTGCTGCTTGAAGGCCGGGAGATGCTTCTCCACGGTTTCCCAGACAATCGCGTGGTTGATGCGAAAGTAATCGTGGACCAGAATGTTCCTCATGCCGGCAATCTGCCGCCACGGAACCCGAGGGTACTTTTGCCTGAGAGCAGGATCAATGGAGCGCACGGCTTCACCGATGATCATCAAGTGGTGGACCATCCAAACTTGAATCAGCGGACTGGCCTCGAAGACCTCTTTGCCTTTGCCCTGCTCCGCTTCGACCTTGGCAATCGCGTCCAGGATGTCCTGCAACCGCTCGCGGAATTGTCTCATAGCGGAATCGCCTCCCGCAGGACACGCTCGCGCAGTCGGGGTTTCAATCCATCGTCGGTCACAACATCCACGCGGCAGCCCAGCAAGTCTTGGAGGTCTTCCAACAAGCCGCCCAAATCGAAGAGGGAACATCCCGGCTCGGTATTGACCAGCAAGTCCACATCGCTGGCCTCCGTGGCCTCACCGCGCGCCACCGAGCCAAAGACCCGCACATCGCGGGTGCGGTATCGCTCCGCGAGTCGCAGAATATCCGCGCGGCGTGTCGCAAGGGTTTGCAGCGTCATCATCGGAGGGAGTGTACGGCTTTTGCCGGTGGAACGGAAGTGCCTTCTCAGTGCTGGGCTTTGGGCCAAGAGCGGCGCGTGGACGCGCCCCGCGCCCGCGACTGGTGGAAAGCCAACGCCGCTCGCTTCGCCCGCGCCAAGCGCTACCAAACCGATCTCAACGTCTCCGACGCCCCGCTCGGCCCCGTCTTCGACCAGTTGCCCCTCGCCATCCGCTACGATGTCTATCTCCGCGAGCGAGCGCTCATGCCGGGCACGCCTGATTGGGAAGTGGAGATTTGGACGTGGAAGCAGAAGAATCCAGTGGGCGCACGATGATAAAGCAAAGGTGAGTGATGATGGATGGCGAACATTTTGCGCGTGAGGCAGTGCTGATTTCAGTTCAACTCCCGCCTTCCCCGCGCATGGCGATCATTGGCAGCACCTCATTCTGGCATACGGAGAGTCAAGCGACGTGCGAACTACTGGGCAAATCGCTGGCCGCCTTCGAGCCTCTGGTCGTCCTGACTGGCGGTGTCGAAGGGAGCGGCGAAGCCGTCGGACGCAGTTACCATGCAGCACGCCTCGCAGCCGGTGCGCCGGGCGGCGTCTTCCACATTCTTCCCCGAGGGTATCCAGCCTGGGACTACGGGCAGACGCTGTTTGCCGGAGCTAACATGCAGGAACGCCGCGAAGTTCTGGGGCGACTTGCGCCGGTTTACGTTGTGATCGAAGGCGGACCGGGCACGGAGCACGAAGCCCGGGTCGCGCTCGCGCATGGGGCGATCCTAGTGCCAATCGTCCGGTCTGGCGGAGTTGCTGCGGACTTGCACCAACGGATTGCGCGTCCGCTGGGAGTTCCGTCCGCGCTTTGGGGCCAACTGAACTGCCCAAGCATTTCGGCTGAAGCAGTTGCCCGCGCAACTGTCGAGATCGTCCGCACCTGCTTGAAGTTGAGACAAAGCAACGGTCTGTGCCGGCAAGGTCCGGAGGTTAGCGCGCAATCATGATTGCAAAAGGCAGAGACCAACGATGTCCAGCGAATGTGCGCAAATTCGTTTTTTGCCGGCGATTACTTCGCGCACAGAGGCCGCGCGGGCTGATTTCCCAGGCACGGTCAGCGCCCAAACGGACGAGTGTCCAGCCGCGCCGCGCCCGGTCGGCTTACCCGCCGATTTGGGGAAGCACAGAACGCTTGTCTTTTGAAATGACTTAGATAGTCTGAAATCATAATGATTGATGGAAGATGAAATTGCAAAAGATGCGGTGCCATCGAGTGGTGCAGTCCCCCCTCGATTGCCGGTCATTCCTGATCACCACTTGCTGAAGTGCATCGGCGAGGGCAGTTATGGCCAGATATGGCTTGTACGCAACATTCTCGGGTCGTACCGCGCCGCAAAGGTTGTGTTCCGAGACAAATTCAAATCAGTCCAGCCTTTCGAGCGTGAATTCCAAGGCATCAGGATTTATGAACCGATTTCCCGGACGCATAATGGTCTCGTTCAGATTCTGCAAGTTGGAAAGAACGATCGAGATGGTTACTTCTACTATGTGATGGAGCTGGCGGACGACCAGTTTACACGCCAGGTGGTTTATCCTGAGATGTACGTAGCCAAGACCCTCGAGATCGAAATTCGACTCAGGGGCCGCCTGCCTGCCCAGGAGTGCGTCAAGATTGGTCTGTGCCTGGCGGCAGCACTTGGGCATTTGCATGAGGGAGGGTTGGTCCATCGTGACATTAAACCGGCGAATTTGATTTATTTGAATGGACAGATAAAGCTTGCGGACATCGGCTTAGTTGCCGACGTTCGCAATGCTAAAACCGCGGTGGGGACGGAAGGGTTTATGCCGCCTGAAGGTTCTGGTACCGTTCAGGCGGATATTTTCAGTACCGGCAAAGTCCTGTATGAAATGGCCACCGGCAAGGACCGATTCGATTTCCCCGCGCCATCCACCCGGATCGGGGAGTTCTCCGACAGAAAAGAGGTCAACCAATTGGCAAAGATCCTGCACAGAACGTGCGCCGACTCTCCGCGAGATCGGTATCGTTCAGCGAAGGACTTATATAACGATCTTCTCAAACTCGACCGGCAGTTCGCCGCCGGCTCCGTGTCCTTGTGGAAGCCATTTCTGCTGATCGGCGGGTTAATCGCCGGGCTGTTGGGGGCGTTCTGTTTCGCCGTCCTGGTGTTGCAAACCGCCGTCCGCACCGAACAGCAGGCGCACTTCGATTTACAGGCGCGGATTGGACCGACCAATGCGATCGATTTGCCGGCACCAATCGGCAGGCTGGTCAAGGCAGGTTCGGATGGTTCAGCTTACCTGCTGACAGTTTGGAACCTTAGCGGAGGGCAGTTGGGGAAGTTAATCGCCACGAATGAGGCCCCCAAAGGAATGAGTATTATGGGCGCAGCGGAAGGCGTATGGAAATGCACAGAGACGGCCCGTGCTTACTTGCTGGAGTCAGGCACCAACCGCATTCAAGCGAGCATGATAATGGCAACTTCCGAGATTCCGGGATCAATTTCGGAATCGCTGGGCAGCAACACTCTGGTCAACGTATTCACGGCGATCAGACCGCAGAATCTGGCGATCAGGCTCGTTTTTGAAGTTCCGCACGATCTCGATCCATTGACCTGTACTTATACGAACCTACTAAATACATCGGCGCTGGGATCCGACGGCTTGAACCCGAATTCCGAAGTAGACCGGCGTTTTTGGGGTGCCGGCAGCCCCAGGTTTCAGATGTGACCGCCCCCCAGGACCAGCCGGTCCTCGGGTGGCACCAACTTCGGCGAAGGGTATTTCAGCCAGTCCAAAGCCGCG
>CAINDV010000326.1 GCA_903847485.1 uncultured Verrucomicrobiota bacterium | reverse complement strand
GCGAGACCAAAACGATTCGAACCGGATGAAAAACCGCCCCCCTTGAACGCCGCACCAAACCGCGGGCGCCAAGCCGCCTCGCCCGCGGCGCGCCAGCGTGTGTCCGTCGGCCCGCGCCGCCGACACGCGCCCAGATGGATTATATCCCGAAATCCTGAACCTTACGGCATGGTTACGGCTGAGCCGTGTGGGTCGCAGTGAAGAGTGCGTGGCGACGGATGGCATAAGACAAGAAATGCTTATCCCGCATTCGGATGCATGCTGCTATTGCTCTGCTCCATTACTTCTGGCGGCGCGTCCCATCTGGAAGACTTGCTTCCGCCACCTGCCGTGGCCAGACTCGCCGGGCTGCAATGCAAAACGAACGGACTCCAGTTCTCCCTTGGCGTTCCCGGCGCTCTCGCGTTCGTGCTTTGGGCGTCGCGGTTGTTTGGTCGCAGGCGGCGAGTCTGGCTGCGGCCACGATTTACCACGCGGACACTTGGGGCACCGACAATGGGTTGCCCGACAGCACCGTCACAGCACCGGCGCAGACGCCCAACGGCTACTGGTGGGTAGGGACTCCGAACGGGTTGGCCCGTTTCGACGGCGTCCGATTTACGACGTTCGCGGCGCTGAATATTCCAGAATTGGGAAGCGGGCCGATTCTGTCGCTGCTCACCGACTCCTCAGGCATGCTGTGGATTGCCACGGCGGACGGCGCGCTGGAGCGGATGAAGGATGGAGGCTTTACGGCGTTTCGCCCGCCAGGAGAGCGTGGCGCGATTCGGACGCTGACAGCAGCACGAGATGGCACGCTGTGGTTTACGACAGACCGGAGCGCGCTTGGAGGGTTTCGCGAAGGCGTCTTTCTGCCCGCGCCAACAAATCTCCTCTCGCTGGTAGGCCCGTTGAAGCTTCACGCCGGCTTCGGCGGTGCGGTGCGCGTCAGCGGTGCGAAGGAAATGGTGCTCTGCGCCGGGCAGGATGGAATGCCGGCTCGGGTGGGCTTCGAGCGGGATGCCCAACCGCTGACGCCCAGCCGGGCTGGCGACTGGTGCTTCGCAGGACCCAACTGTGTTCGGCTGTGGCGCGCGGGCGGTTGGATGACGGCGATTCCGCTGGCGAGCAACCTCGTCTCCAGCGTGCAGGCGGCGTTGGAGGATTCCCTGGGGCAGCTTTGGCTGGGCACCGCGCAAGACGGTCTGCTCTGCTGCGCGACGAACGCGCCGGTGCAGCGCTTCACCACGGCGGATGGCCTGGGCAGCGACGCGGCCCTTTGCCTGTTCGAGGACGTGCGCGGCGCCATCTGGGTGGGGACGGAGCGCGGCGGACTAAGTCGCCTGCGGCGGACGCCCTTCCGTGTGGTGGGCCGGAAAGACGGGCTGTCGTCCGAATTCATCACCTCGGTCTGCGAAGGCGCGGGCGGCGGAGTTTGGATCGGCACGGATGGCGGCGGGCTGAACTTGCTCCAGGCGGGTGGCGTGCAGTCCTTCACGGCGACGAACGGCCTCGCTGCACTGCGGGTGCGTTCGGTTTGCGTGGATGCCGCGCAGTCGCTCTGGGTGGCGGCGCAGGGCGGGCGGTTGTTTGTTCGGGAGGCGGAGGAGTTCAAGGACCGCTCGGCCCGCTGTCAGGCGCGGCCCCCATTTGCGCCTTGTTCGAGGACACGCGCTGGCAGCTATGGCCGGGCCTGGCGACCACGAATCAGCTCGTGCGGATCGTCGGCGACGCGCCGCACCGCTTCCGCGTGCCCAATCCGGCACCGGTGCTCGACATGCGCGCCTTCGCCGAGGACGCGGCGGGCAGCCTGTGGTTCGGCACCGAAGGCAGCGGGTTGTTTCGCTGGGATGGACGGGACTTTCGGCGCTTCACCCGGGCGGACGGTCTGGGTGCGGACACGGTGTGGGCGTTGCTCGCGGACGCTGGGGAAATCGTGCTGTGGATCGGCACCAGCGGGGGCGGTTTGAGTTGCCTGGAGAAAAACAACCTCAAGACCTGCACGACCCGGCAGGGCTTGCACGACGACGTGATCTGTCACCTCCAGGACGATGGCCGGGGCTGGCTTTGGTTCAGTTCGCACAAGGGCATTTTCCGCGTGGCAAAGACGGAGTTGAGCGAGTTTTTCGCCGGGCAGCGGCCAGCCATTCACTCGGCCGCCTACGGTCTCGGCGATGGGTTGCCGACGCTGGAATGTGCGGGCAGGTTCCAGCCGGCGGGCTGCCGGACGCGCGACGGGCGACTGTGGTTTCCGACGGCGAGAGGCTTGGTAGCCGTGAATCCGGAGGACGTGCTGACAGAACTCGAACCGCCGAGAATCCTGATTGAGGAACGGCTTGTGGACGATGTGGCGCACGGCCTGCCCGTGGGCGAAACGGCGGAAGTCGTGATCGCGCAAGGGTCGCATCGGTTTCAATTCCGGTTCACCGGGCTGGGCGCAGGGGTGCCGGAGTTGGTCACGTTCCGGTGTCAGCTTGAGGGTTTTGATCCCGACTGGATTGAACCCGAATTCCGAAGTAGACCGGCGTTTTTGGGGTGCCGGCAGCCCCAGGTTTCAGATGTGACCGCCCCCCAGGACCAGCCGGTCCTCGGGTGGCACCAACTTCGGCGAAGGGTATTTCAGCCAGTCCAAAGCCGCG
>CAINDV010000325.1 GCA_903847485.1 uncultured Verrucomicrobiota bacterium | reverse complement strand
TTCATTTGATCTATTCCTTTCGTCCCGACGATAGGAAAATAGATCAGGCAGGACTATGCCGGACAGCACACGCTGCAAAGACTGCAAAATCAGGGGCAAACCGTTCCACCCGGCATATTCCGGCACCCGGCATACTGGGGCAGTTCATGGGGCTTTTCGGTCAGAGTGACTCCTCCAGTTCGAGCCTTATGATCGTGTCAACCTTGTCCCGCTGGGCGGCGGGCAGCGAGATTAACAGATCGCGCCCATCCTCCTTCACGCTCACCTGTCCACCGGTGAGGACCGATGCGGCGACGATCTTTTTCGACGGGGCGGGCAGCTTGAGTTGTTCGCCGGGCCAGTCGAACACGTGGAGATAGATGATCTTTCCTCTTACAACGCTTCCGCCCCATCGGCCGGCGGCAAACGATCCGCTGCGAACACCATATAGGCTCTCGCCATACTGTGCCAGCCAAGGTCCGGTGGTCTTCAGCCGTGTGACATCCTCAACCGTTGCTTGGCCGTCCGGCATCGGCGGCAGGCCGAACAGATTGTTGCGATCAGTGCAGGCGATGGTCACCAGGGTGCGGATGCGACTGGCCAGCGTCGTCATGTCTATCACATCGGCCGCGCGCGACTCGGGCGTGACCTTCAAAGACTGTAGCTTGCCGTCGCGATAGACGCCCTCCACGGTGGTTCGATACGGCGCGTGGAGCTTGAACTCGACGTCCCAATTCTCCGGCCAGGCGGGTAGCAGGTAGATCTGCCGGTCGTTAGCCTGCAAGACCATGCTCTGCAGGCCGTTGGCGCTGTTGGCCCCGTGGTCGTTGTCGGGGGTATAGTCCATTTTGGTTTCCCAGAAGCCGGGGAACCGTGCCCGCGGGTGCCCCGACTGAGGCACCGGCGTGTTGCCGTTGTCGCCAAAACGGTTGTTGCCGAACCATGGGAACTCGTCGGCAAAGTTCAGACTGACCAGTTTGGCGGCCACCTTGGGCAGCCCGAGATAGGCCGCCTGCATTGGCGATTGGACCCAGCCGCCGGTCTGCCAACTCTGTGTGTCGGGAGTCCCATCCAGGCTCAGTTGGCGGACGGCGAATGACTGTCGCCCCACGGCCAGAAGGTCCGGGTTCCAAAGTGTCACCTGGCGGAACGGATAAACGGCGTACAACTCCGGCGTTTCGCAGATCAACCGGCCACTATACTTCTCGCCCGGGGCCAACAAGGTCTGTTCCTTGATAACTCGCGTGGGCACGGGCGGAAGTTCATCGAGCAGCTTGCGCCAGTGCTCCTTGCGGTCTTTGCCGATCAACTCCTCATCCATCACCGAAAGCTTACCGAGCAAGTAGCGCAGCCCGCACACCTCCGTCACGGGATTCGTGACCGGCTGGTAGGTCTCGGCAACTCCCGCCGGAGTGATGATCATTTTTCCCCGCGCGTCACGTTGGGGAAAATGCTTCTCAAAGAATGTGATGAAGACGTTGGCACAAGGTAAAAGGATCTCGCGGAGGAATTGCCGGTCCTGAGTGTGCGCGTAGTAATCGCACATCATTGATGGCATCTCGACATTGCTGGTGAAGTGATACTGTAGGTGCTGGGGAATGGGATAGAACACCGAAGCACCCTTCCAGAGCATCGCCTCAGTCATCACCGCGCCATCGTGCTTATACCACGCCTGCGAGCGTGCTTGGGAGACTTCCAGGGCCTCGAGCACCGCCTGAAACACCGGTCGCATCAGGTCGAAGTCGCCCCGGGCGATCATCGACCAATACGGCAGCCGGGTATTCTGCCACATGATCGGCAGATCTCCCCAATCGCGGTAGTCGGCATTGACGGCCCCGCCACGCGGCCCGCAGAAGGCATAAGTGCCGGCGGGCATGTCCATCGTGAAGATCGAGCCGTTGAAGATCAGTGGGAACGCTCCGCGGCTGGCGCAGGCCTGAACAAACCGTTCGAGCGCGTAGCCTTGGGTAATCGTCTTCGCTTGCTCGCACCCGCCCACAACGATATGGCTGCGCTGCCAAAAATCGCCCCACCATTGGCAGTGGGCCGTCCACGTTTCCGTCGGATCAAGGTTATCCGCCGCCGCCGCTTGCTTATCCAATCGGGCCTGCCACTGTTCCATCGTGTCGGACTGCTCGTTCAGAACATGGATCGAGAGGTCCAGCGTGTTGGTCTTAGCCGCCGTTGTCAGCGCGTTGGCTGAGTGACGCACGAGGCCCGGACCGTGAGCCAGCGCGCCGAAGGTCCGGTGCAACAACGGGTCTTTCATTCTCTTCTCTAACTCGCCCAAGCCCTCCTGCGCCAACCGCGCCGGCCACATCGAGCTTTCGTTTCGGAAGCACCAGAGCAGCCGATCCGCCTGGTCGGCCAGTAGCACGTTCGGAGTGCCGGGCTGCGCGTAGGCCGACGCCAGGCTTTCCACCTGCCGCTGCGGTCGGAGCGACTCTACGCTGACTCTCGCCTCGATCGGCAAATCGCTCCGGCCGCGCATGTGAATCACCGGATGATTGGCGTCAACCCAAACCTCCAGCGTCACCGCTGCGCCCGGTCGGCCCGCCTGCGCCGCGATGCTGGCTTTGTGCAATTCGAGGGTTTGACGGAACGGCAGCCCAGCGGCAAAGGGATTGGGTGTGATGGCCACGCGGACCCGGCCCAACTTCCGCAACACATGGTTGCCGTCGAACGCATCGGTCTTGCTGATGTAGAACAGCAGGTCGCCACCGTCTTCGATCCATACGTTCAGGCCGATGTCGCCATTGCCCAGCGGCATTGAGCCAAGCGAATCCTTGCTGGGCGAATCCCAAGTGACATTGCAGCCCTCCAGCAACTTCACATCCTTCGCGAGTGCGGGAGTAAGTGTCGGCGCGGCCTGGCTCACGGCCGTCAGCGCCAACAACATTCCAGTGACAACTTGTCTTTTCATAATTCTCTCATTTAACCCGAATTCCGAAGTGGAAATGCCTCCGAGTAGTGGGACCGGCTTCCAGTCGGTCTTTTGCGGTTCGCCCGGCGGGAAAAATCTCCCCGGTGACTGACAGCGCAACTGGACAGGCAGGATGCCTGTCTAACTACTCTTCGCCGCCTGTCTATTTCGGAGTTCGGGTTTAACGGTTTCGGGGAGTCTGGACTGTTACCGGCAAGTTCCGTCCCCTTTGAACAAGGCTTACTCCAGCACCATGATCGTATCTACATCGTCCCAATGGTCCTCTGGATCGAGGGTCAGACGCACGCCGGTGTCCGTCTGGAGCAACGATACCTTGCGGCCACTGTCGAGGAGCCGGGCGGTGGAAAAACGACGACCGTCGGCGGGCACCGGCAGTTGAAAGCTGCGTTCCTTAGGCGGTAGGAAGAGATGAAGAAAGGTCTTCTTGCCATCCGGTGACTCGGTGGCGACGTAAGACAAGCCGATCAGCGGCTGGTCCTTGACCACGTAGGCCCGGCTTGGACGCGTGCCGAAAAGCGACGCTCCCGCCCTAGCACGAGAACACCCAGACGTTCGCAGAACGACCGCACGCCTAGTTCCCATTTACCACCGGGGTGCGGACCAAACGACCAAGCCACGCCACCACCCATTCGGCCGGTGACGGCGGCTTGGAGAATGGTGTAACGGTAGGCCAGTTCCGGGCACCAATTGACAATGCCGCGCTTGGCCCACCACTCGTCGGCGATCGTCTGACATCGGAGCCACGTTGTGGACGGATAGGGAGGCTTCATCCGGTCCTCGGTCGCACCGTAATCAACACAGGCACGGTTAAGCCCCGAGTTCTGGATGAGCCAGGCACCCGGCTGTCGGTCGAGAATCGTCTTCCGCAGTCGCGCCGCATCGACTTGCCCCGGCAGCCCGCCATCGAAGTAATAACCAGAGAGGTCTTGGCCGTAGCGATCCACCACCTCGGCCAGAACTTCATTGATAAAATCGTTCCAGCGACGAAACGGAGGACCGTCGTTCCAGCCGACGCGATCCTGATCCTCCTTGGTAAAATCGTGGCCGTCGCTGGGATGGATGTAGAGCATGGCGCGGATGTTTCTGGCCTTGAGCGCCCGGATCAGATCCCCCACGGCATCACGGCGTGAGCAATGCCCCGGCAACTGACGCTTCATCACGGCACTTGGGAAAAGGACATTCATGTTGGCGTGCCAGGTGGTGAAGAGGACGTATTGCGCCCGCATGGCGGCGGCCGTGGCGGCGAAATCTTCGACGTCGAGGTTGTCCGCCAGTTCATCGAGGCTCTGCACCACGGTGCCGTCAGCCCACTCGGTCCAGCCCCATTGATAGGGCTTCCCCACAAAGGTGTAGTGGGCGAACAGCCCCAGGTGCATGTCGGCGAACGACGGCGAATTGGATGTCTGCTGCGTCAAGGAGCCATCCTCAGCCCAAGACGCGGACGGGCCTGCCAACAGGATCAAGGCCAGACAAACGATGAGGTTCTTCAGGTTCATTATCTCAATAGAAGCCGCGAAACGGCCTAAGTTGCGGTCTTTCACGACGATGCTCAGGTTCATTATGTTCATGGAAATTGGTTCTCGCCAAGAGTTGTTCTTTGACCCTCTGCGGGTGAATACAGCGATCATCAGGGTAATCTTCCCGTCACGCGCTGCAAGGACTGGCTACCGGCAACACACCGGCCATCGGCCAGAACCTGCAACCCTTTGCCCTGGCCATATCGGTGCCCGGTTTTGTCGTACAAAATCGTGATGCTCCGACCGTGGTAGCGCACCTGGTCGAGACAGAAGTAGTCCCAAGTTCCCTCCGGCACCAGCGGGTTGACCTCAATGGTGTCATCCGCCTGCGGACGCAACCCGACCAGCCCGGAAATGTGGATGCCGCCGCTCGGCCACAGTCGGACCATACGGAGCCAGGAACCCCTGCGGGTCAGTCAACTGCCGCCAGGGCGGCGAGGAGGCAGGTGGCAACACTAAGTGGGTGGTGCTTTTTCATGGGGATTTTCGAATTAAGGTGCGTCCTTTTGGACTTTTTGCACATCGGCCCCGGCTGGGCAACCGTTCGCTCAGGCCAGCGGCAGCAGTCCTCATTTTGGTCCAGACCGGGACGCCGGGTGAGGGCACCCGGCCTACAAGCGGGCGGTTTTATGGGGTGTTTTGTGGGGTGTAGGCCGGGTGCCATCACCCGGCGGGGGTTGCCAGGGCCAAAATGAAGACTGCTGGGCCAACGGGCAGATTCGGGCTGGTTTCCCGCCGAAGCTGCGGGTCGCAAAGAGCGAAGAACCCGGTGGCCGGTGCCATTTATCGAGCTTTTGTTATCTTTGATGTCTTAGATTGCCTTGAGAACCGCAAGCGGCAAGAATTGCCTCGCTGGTGCGTTTTGAGATCCGCAGACAGACGCAACTCGGTTCCGCAACTTGATTGGACGACTTAGCCTAACCTTGAATGAAACTCCAGGACACTACTGATCCTAGCGCGCATCACGGTAGCCGAACGCTGTTCAGCGAGCTGGACGCACAGTAGAAGCTCGAACTGGTGGCGCGTTTCCGTATCCATCTGCTGGGGTTGTATTATGCTCAAGTGGGGCCAGCGTGGGATTCGGGCGGGCGGGAACAGAGCGATCATCTGCACCACATTGACTTGGTCTGCTTCGGGCGACGCCCGGTGGTGCAGGCCGGAAAGGTAACCGAACTGACTCCCGGCTGGGCATGGTATCTTCCGGGATGCATGCCTGTGGCGCGACGGTGCCACGAGGACTGCTGGCTCTATTCTCTCAAGTTCCGTTGCGAGCGGCTGACCGGCGTGGACCCATTATTGGATTGGCCGGAACGCCGCCCCCTCCGGCTGGGGCGCTGGCAGGAGGCAGCGTTTCGCAAGCTCTGGGAAAATGGGCGCGAGCCTGACACCCAGAGCCTGTTTCTGTTACAGGCCCAGATATACACTTGGCTGGCCGGGTCGCTGCCCAGCCTCGAGCGAATGATCATTCAACACATCAAGACTCATGACTGCTTTGAGCCAGTGTTCGATCTGATCGAAAGCCGGTTGGGGGCGGATTTGCGCGTGGAGGAGCTGGCGGCCGCCATGAAGCTGCCCGTCCACGCGTTCTCGATGGCCTTCAGCCGGAGTGTGGGACTTAGCCCCAAGGCGCACCTTAGCCGCCGCTCGAATCAGAAAGCCATCCGGCTGCTCATCCAATCCGACACGCCGGTCAAGGAAGTTGCCTTTAAGCTCAAGTTTGCGGACAAGTTCTATTTCAGCCGGTTTTTCAAAAAGCTGAACGGGGTGCCGCCGGCGGCGTACCGGCGGAAGTTCTTTGGCTCGAATAAGCGGTAGCCACCAAGCCCGGCCAGTGTGACCTAACTCTTTCTAACCAAGAGTTTCTCCATTCCCGGAAGCAACCCGGTTGTTAGTTTAGGTTGGCGCGACACTCCGCGCGCGCCTTTTCTTAGAGCGTGTATGAAAACGCCTGGCGTGGTAGGGCGAGGCTTCTGCCGAGCCTCAACGACAGCGGTAATGAGCCTACCGGACAGCTCGGTCGGAGCCTCGCC
>CAINDV010000324.1 GCA_903847485.1 uncultured Verrucomicrobiota bacterium | reverse complement strand
GTGGCGGCCTTGCTGAAACGTTGGCTGCTGGGGACGCACCAGGGAGCGGTCCGCGCCCAACACTTGGACTATTACCTCGACGAGTTCACCTTCCGCTTCAATCGGCGAAGATCCGCCTCCCGCGGCGAACTGTTTTATCGATTGGTGCAGCAGGCAGTGGTGGTTTCCCCAGCGCCTTACAAACAACTCTGCGGTGGCAACCCCAAGCCCTTGGGGTAGGTTGAGTCAATTAGCGAGCCCAGTTACCAAATTGAGGCCGCGCTCATCAAGCCCGGTGCCGACCCCGTCCGCAGCCTGCGCGACTTCAGCCTTATGACCAACGAGGAACGCCAGGCCCGGTCTGGCATCGCCGTCGGTAAGCCGGTCCAAGCCTCTTCCAACCTTAGAGAAGGGGGAGCCACTTCCCCGGAGGCGGCCGTTGACGGCCGAACTAACTCCCGATGGTCGTCAGAGTTCTCCGACCCACAGTGGATTGCGGTGGACCTAGGAAGCGCCGAAAAGATTTCCCGAGTCGTGCTCGATTGGGAGGCGGCTTTCGCCAAGACTTATGCGGTCGAGGTGTCACTAGACGGCGAGGTTTGGAAGGAAGTGTACCAGACGCAAAACGGCCACAGTGGCTCACAAGAGATAGAGTTACCCTCGGTGGAGGCTCGTTGGATCCGGATGCGCGGGACGCAGCGGGGAACGCCCTTCGGATACTCGCTCTGGGAGTTCAGGGTGTTTCGGGAAAAGGCCGGTGCGGTTCAGGACAAAAGCAAAACGCAGATGTAACCGTCCGGTGCTGCAGACTATTCTACAGCGGAGTTGCGCTGCTGTGATTGCCTGTTGGGTGCTAACAAGCCCATGATCCTCAGAAAAAAGCTTGCTCCGTCAACGGTCACGGGCCAGGCGCAACTGTCGGCGAATGTGGCCAGCCGACTGGCGGAGCGCATGCAGCGCGAGGAGTTGAACCCGCGCGAAACGGCAGTGCTGGACCTACTGGTCAAAGGGCGTAGCAACAAAGAAATCGCCGATGCCATCCACTTGACCGAGGCCGCCGTCAGCGCTCTGCGGCACGGAATCGTCCACTTGGAATAACTACTGAGTATGGGGGGGTTGCAAATTGGCTCTGAGCTTGCACCGATGGCGGTTTTGAGGCGCAAGCGGCGAGTAGCTCCAGTGCGTGGGAAGGCGCGAAGCGTTTGGAGTGCGCGCAGCTTGCTGCCGCTGTCTCATGCCGCCGGACGAAAAAGCGGGAGCAAGCTCGCCGCACTCCAAACGCTACGCGCGATCCGGCACGGCGCGGGACTCCGGCCACCGCTATCCTCTGGGCGCCGGTCTGAGTCGCACGGTCAATCCGGCCTCCACCAAGATTTGCGGAACGCTCATACTTGTGGGCAAGGAGAAGACTCTAGCAGCCTGTTGAAATACTCGTTTCGGCGAAACATTCGTGCAGAAAGCCCAATGATTTCGAAAGGCAGGTTTTCAAAAAATGGATATTTTAACAGGCTGCTAGGGGCAGCCGCCGGCTCGTCAAAGCATAATGGCACGATTTGGCCTCCCATCACGAAATCGCCCCCGCTTGCATACCGCCGAAGCGCAGTCCCGATCAACAACGACAGCCCTTTCCTCCGCTGGGGACAGGCTCTAAGTAGATCCAGTTGGCCGCCCGATAACCAGTGCCCCGGAACCGTTCCGGGTCGATGAAAGTCTCCAACAGATAAACCGGATGGGCATAGAGCTCCTGCCAGTCCGCCACGATCCGCCGGGCCACCCGGGCCAACCAGTGGCTGGCCAAGTGCGGCTGCGCGCCACTGGGCCACCAGTCAAAACGGCCGGTGGAAAGCCGTTTCTGAC